>JBCCHQ010000001.1:0-127574 GCA_039028735.1 Planctomycetota bacterium
ATGCCATCGACTTGTTCGATCCGTTCCTTTTTTCAACTGCATGTTTGAACTGCATGTTGCCAACGGCAGTTCCAAACCAATGCAATTGCACCCTGCGTGCCACGACAGTCCTGCATTGCATCGCGTGCCTGCAGCCGGACAATGGATAGCAATTGTAGCCCCTGTCCGACGTCACCGCATGCTTCGGAACCAACGACGTAAGAGGTACGTGTGCCACTACTTCTAGCATCTCACCGGAATCGCGCCGCAACCGCCCGCCGGCCGTGGTGTTTCGAGAGGGTCGTTGGGTCCTCCACGCTCCCCCTCAGAGCGAGGACCCGACGGTCTCCTATCGAAGATACGGACGAAGGGTCTCCCATGTCGCCGCAGGAACAGGTGCCAGACGCCGATCAAGCCATCCACAGCGCCACGAGCCCCTTGGCGGTGGTACGTGTCGACGCACACTACCGGGTACTCGCTGCGCATGCCCATCTCGCTGGGAGTCTATTGTTGCGACTCGACGGGAACGTCGTCGCGGAGCCTTCACGTTTCTCGGTACAAGTCGGCATCAATCGTCACATCGCAACTCCCGAAGGTGATCTGGAGACCGCGCTGGACCAGCAAATGTGGCGCTTTCTGAATCACTCGTGTGCGCCAAATGCCGTCTTCCGTGGTCTGGACCTGCTCGCCATCCATGACATCGCGCCGTGGGAACAAGTGACCTTTGATTACAACACCACTGAACTCGAACTCGCGACGCCGTTTCGCTGCCAGTGCGGCGCGGCACGATGTGTCGAGTGGATCCGTGGCTACACTCATCTCTCGGTGACACAGAAAAGACATCGCGCTGCGTATGCGGCTTCGTATCTGATAGGTGCGTCTACCGACGCCGACATAGAAACCGACTAGGCAGATTCCCTTGTCGCCGCTCCTCGCCGATCACTTCTTGGACGTAGCCACACGCTATGCCGACCGAGTAGCGGTCGACGTCCCTCCCTCGGAATCCAACGCACACCGCATCTCGATGACCTACCGAGAGCTCGCCCAGCAAGCGATTGGGGTCGCCCATGCGCTGCGCCCTCACGGTCGTCGCGACGCGATCGTTGGCATCTGTATCGACCGTGGCTCGCCAGCGATCTACGTGACTCAGATCGGGGCATTCCTCAGCGGGATCGCCTACTGCTATCTCGATCCACACTTGCCGCCGGAACGCTTGCGACTACTCGTAGATGACATCGACCCGCTGACGATCGTGACCGACGCAGTGGGGCGTGCGAAACTCGAGGCGGCGGGGCTGCCACCGCGTCTGTTGGCCGACGCCAATCAACTGGCCGGAACCGCACACGATGGATCGCGCCCTGCAGACGCGGCTACTGCAACGGATCTCGCGTACGTGATTCATACGTCGGGGAGTACGGGGCAACCCAAAGGTGTGTTGATCGAGCACGGCAGCGTCGCCAACTTGATTGCATCGGACATCGAACACTTCCAGCTGGGACCCAAGGACCGTGTGGCTCAAGGTTCGTCTCCGGCGTACGACTCGTCGATTGAGGAGACTTGGTTAGCGCTGTCCGTGGGAGCCACAGTCGTCGTAATGGACGATGAGACCGCACGGTTGGGCCCAGACTTGGTAGCATGGCTGCGCCGGGAGCAGATCACCGTACTGTGCCCACCCCCGACGCTCCTGCGGTCGACACAGTGTGCAGACCCAGAGCGTGAGCTGCCTGACTTGCGACTGCTCTATGTCGGCGGCGAAACGCTGCCGCGCGACATCGCCGAACTGTGGGGTCGCGGGCGCCATCTCGAAAACGGCTACGGCCCCACCGAGTGCACGGTCACAGTACTGCGCGCACGCATCGAGCCTGGCGCCGAGATCACGATCGGCCACCCGATCCGTGGCCACACGGCGTGGGTACTCGACGAGCAGCTGCAGCCGGTGGCCGCCGGTGTCGCCGGAGAACTGTGCATCGCGGGTCCAGGATTGGCGCGCGGTTATCTGAACCAGCCCGACGAGACGGCCCGTTGCTTCATTCAGCACGCACAGTTCGGCCGACTGTACCGCACCGGTGATCTTGCCCGCGGCAACGAAGATGGCTCGTTTCAGTACCTCGGACGCATCGATGCGCAGGTCAAGATTCGTGGCCACCGCGTAGAACTCGAGGAGATCGAGAGCCGCCTCGCGACGCACGACGCGGTACATGAGGCAGCTTGCTGTGTCACCGGTGCAAATCCCAACGAGCAACTGTTGGCGTGGCTGGTCGTTCCCGCTGAGAGCACTCATCCCGAGCCGGCGCAGCTGCGCGCTTTCGTCGCGCAAACGCTACCCAGTCACATGGTGCCAGATGCCTTCGGGTTCCTCGAAGCGCTGCCTCGAACGCGTGGTGACAAACTAGACCGTAGTGCGCTACCGCAGTCGATGGAAGTCGCAACAGCGCAACCACCCCTTGCTGAAGACCAGCAAGCCTCCGGTGCCGCCGAAGTCTTGATCGAAGCAACACTCCGCGAGACCCTCGGCCGAACTGAACCCGTTGCCACGACCGCAGATTTCTTCGACGAGCTAGGTGGCAACTCGTTACTCGCCGCAATCGCTGTTTCGCGGCTGCGTGAGCACCCTAGCACGGAGCACTTGGCAGTGCGCGACATCTACGAGGCGCGGACGATTCGCGCGCTCGCAGCACGCGCGGCCGTGTCACAACAGGATCGGCGAGTCGTGTCACCACCAGTGCCAGCGACGACTTCGAGCTGGGGCGCGACGATCGTGCAGTCTTTCTGTCTAATGGCAGCCGTGTGTGCAGCAGGCCCGATCTTGTGGGTCGTAGCGTGTTGGCTGCTGCCGTTGTTGATTACGAATTTCGGCATCGTTGCGCTGCTTTGCTTGTCGCCATGGATCGCAGCAGTGACTGCCATCGCATGGGCGCCGATCGCGCTGCTGCTTACAGTTGTCACGAAACGCGTCTTGATCGGTCGCTACAAGCCCGCGCGCGAGCCGGCATACGGCAGCTTCCACGTGCGCAACTGGATCGTGCAGCGTGTCGTGCGATCTGTTCCATGGGGTCTGCTTCAGGGCACAGTCTTCCACTGCGCCGCCCTAAGAGCTTTGGGCGCGAAGATCGGCCGTCGTGTGCATATCCATCGGGGCGTGGACCTTCTGTCGGGAGGCTGGGATTTGCTGACCGTTGGAGACAACGTGACAGTGTCGCAGGATGCATCGCTGCGACTGGTCGACCTCGAGGCTGGCCACCTCGTCGTGGGCCCGATCGTGCTGGGCGATGAGTGTACGGTGGGAGTCCGTGCTGGGGTTGGGCCTGCAAGTGCTCTCGAGGCTGGAGCGTCGCTCGCTCCACTGTCGGCGCTCCGACCAGGAGCAACCGTCCCGACACGACAACACTGGTCAGGTATCCCCGCTCGGCATCGTGGCGAGTCCGCGCCTCGCAGCGAACCCCACACGGCCAATGTACTGTCACCGGCGCTCCACGGCGCCTGCACGATCTTCCTGAAGACGGCGCTCGCCGCGCTCGAGGTCTTGCCGCTGACTCTGTTGGTCGGGCTCGTTTGTTGGCACCAGCAGATCAGTGCAATCGATATCGTTGAATGGATGTTTGCTCCGACATCGTCCCTGGCATTGGCCGCGCTCAGCGGCGTTGCGCTTTGCGGCGCGATCCCGCTGAGACTCGGCATCGACGCGTTGGTGTGCCGGGCCTTGGGACGTATGCCAACAGGGACGATCGATCGCTGGTCAGCGATCTATCTCAGTGTTTGGCTGAAGGCCGGCATCGTCGAAGGCGCAGGCAACTGGCTCAGCGGCACGCTGTTCTGGCCGGTGTGGTTGCGAGCCGCCGGAATGCGCGTCGGTCGCGGGTGTGAGATTTCGACGATTATCGATGTGATCCCGGAGCACGTCGACATCGGGGACGAGTGCTTCTTCGCCGACGGGATCTATCTCGGCGGTCCTATCCTACACCGCGGGACGGTGACGCTCGCGGTAACACGATTCGGGAGTCGTACGTTTCTCGGTAACCACGTCGTGGTTGCTGCTGGCGAACGGCTTCCTGACGACACCTTGCTAGGCATCTGCACGATTGCCGACGGCGCGAAGATGAAGGCGGGTACATCCTGGTTCGGACAACCGGCATTCTCGCTGCCGCGCCGTGAAGTCGTCACCGTCGACCGAAGACTCACGCACTCGCCCGGGGCACTGCGTTACGGCAACCGAGTGTTCTGGGAGATACTCCGCTTTGCGCTGCCGCTGGTCCCGCTGCTAGCTGGCCTTGCCTGGTTTGCGTGGATCGGCGTTGGCAACTACCCGCAACCCAGCGCGAGCTTGTTGTTCGTGCACTTGCCGTTGACCACCGTGACCATTGCCGCAGCTGTCTGCGGGCTCGTCATCGCGCTGAAGTGGCTGCTACTCGGCCGAGTTCAGCCGGGGCAGCACGCGCTCTGGTCTTGCTGGTGCAGTCGCTGGGACTTTCTGTATGTGGCTTGGGGCGCATGGGCTCGCCCCCTCCTTGCCAACCTCGAAGGGACGCTGCTGCTGCCATGGTACTTACGAGCCATGGGGTGTCGGATCGGGCGGCGGACGTTGTTGGGAGGCGGCTTTGCCCAAGTGGTCGACCCCGACATGATCGACATCGCGGATGGGGCTACGTTTCATGGCATGTTCCAGGCGCACAGCTTCGAAGACCGCGTGCTGAAAACCGACCGCGTAACGATCGGAGCGGGGGCGACCGTCAGTGCCGGGGCTGTCCTCTTGTACGGTGCACATATCGGGCAAGGAGCACAGTTGGGGCCGCACAGCGTCGTCATGAAACACGAACACCTCTTGCCTACTCGCCACCACGAGGGCTGCCCCACCCAATAGTCTCCCGATCGCCCGGTTGCAACCGTCCCCAACAGCTCGGCTCACGACTCCACAGCTTTTTCGCGTTTTGCTGAATCCGGTCGCGTGACCGGGCGAAATGACGTGCAAGAGGAGGAATGGTCCGCCCTCTCCCCACCGGCATCGCGGCTGGTCGGGCAAGGTATTTAGGGAAAGGTAGAGAAGATGTTCTCCCCCAAGAGACTTGCGTTGTTGAGTTTGATTGCCTTTGGTCTGTTCGCGGCTCCGATCTCGGCGCAGACCATCACGGCGATCGTCGCCCAAAGCGGCGGTACTTTCGATACAGACAACTCCGACTATGACATTTTGCTGACCGCGGTGCTCGCAGCGGGCCTCGATGATGATCTCGACGACGCGAACGCAAACCTAACAGTGTTTGCCCCCAACGACGGTGCGTTCATCAAGCTGGCGCAGGACTTGGGCTACACCGGCTCCGACGAAGCGGGTGCCTGGCCGTTCCTGGCGCAGGCTCTTGCCGACCTCAATGACGGCGTCGATCCAATTCCAGTGCTCACGAACGTGCTGCTGTACCACGTTGCTCCCGGCCGCATCAGCCCGCTGGGCCTGATCATCCGGACGTTCTTCAACATCGATATCAACACGCTGCTACCGGGCGCAACGATCGACCCGTTCTTCTTCAAGCTTCGCGACAACGATCCAGACCTGAAGAACCCGCGAGTCCGCAACCCGCTCAACATCAACGCCGACAACGGCAAGATCCATACGATCAACCGCGTGTTGATCCCGATCGACATTCCCTAGACCTCCTCCTCGGGTTCGCTCCCTCGTGAGCCCGAACTCGTGCGACAGAACAGGCCACCCGGCTGGCACACGGGTTGGCCTGTTCTTCTTTTTGAGCTGCGCCCGCCCCTGCCGCCCGGAAGATCTTTGCCGCTTTCACTGCTGGTTCTCGTTGTTACAGATGTCGACCGCAAGGTTGGCAGCGCGTCCTCTCACGACGGCTCTTCCCGCCGGTCGTCGCTGCGAGTGCGTACCACGACGCAATCCCTCCACCGTCCAACGACGGAGAACTCAGTACGACAGGCACCCTCATGGCCACACAACGGCAGCACCGCCAAGACCTGGCGGAGTCCCTGACTCCATCCAAACGCTCACAACACTGCGTTCATGCGCAGCTACGGCTCTTGATCTGCATCGTGTCGGCAGTAGCTCTGTTTGTTGTACCCGCATGCAACACCGGAGGTCGCGGTACCGAGATCGTCCCGATCGACCCACCAGAGTCCATCGATGTGACCGGAGTGACACCAGATGAGGGCAGTGCTGGCACGGTGGTGACCATCAGTGGGCACGGCTTCAACCTGGATCCGACGATGAACGAGGTGCTGTTCGTCCAGAACGGTCCCGGCACTGCCCGAGTTGCGGGGCAGATCCTCACGGTCACCTCGAGCGGAACCGACGAGTACGGTCGCCTCGTTACCGCAATGACGGTCCGGGCGCCGACGAACCTGCACACTTCGACGATCAACGTCAGCGTCTTTGACGGTGACGATTTCGTTTTCGCAGGTGCGAGAGACTTCTTGGCGACACCGGTGATCACTGCCGTTGTCTATGGTGCGACGAACGCCGGCTCTGGAATCGCGAACATCATCAACGACACGGTCGCGGACCTCAACGTGATCTTGTACGGATACAACCTATCCAATGTCGTAGGTGCCATCGCCACCGACGAGAACGCTCAGCCCGTCAACGTGATGGCAATGCCCGGGCTGCCCGCTGGGGCGCCGGCACCTCCGCCTGGCGTAACGGCGGCCACCGTCTTCATTCCTGCAGGCACACCGATTGCATTTCCCAACTGCGTAGAGTCGGCCATGGTGCAGCTGCAGGTGCAAACGGCCGGCAACACCGCCGTACCTCTGGTGAGCAATCGCGTGTTGATCAAGTTCCGCAAAAGGTACCCGTCCGGTGCCTTGGACGACCTGCACGGCAGCGTCACGAGTCTGGTTGTCCCTTCGGGGGTTCGCGCGGGCCAGATCGAATGTGAATTCAACCTGCACGCCGATGCGGATGGATCGAGCGCAGTCTTCGACGTTACGCCGCAGTACTTGGATCCTGCGGGAACTTATGTCGACTGCACTGTTGTCGATGGCCCCGTTCAAGTACTTCCGGGGAAGGCCGTCGAGCCAGCAAGCGCAGCGATTCAGGCCGCTGGGCACAAGAGCTCGTTCATCTGGGACAGTGGCGCAGACCTGCCGCTGTTTGAGGGTGTGACGCAACTACGCCTACTGGTGGAGCAGACCGGCAACACGTTTCTGTGCGACCAAGCTGCCGACGGCGAGTTCGTTTCGGCGCCCATCGCTATTGCCAACACTGGGGCGTCGGGATTGGGATCGATCTTCGAGACGTTTCGCAGCGAGCGCTATCTCGACGACAATGCCACTGATAATGGTGTATGGGTCGTGGGGTCCGGACAGGCAGAGGGCATCGGTGATCCGGCGACGGCTCCCAGCCTGTTTGGTGCGGGGACCGTCGACGTGTTCCTCGAGGACGGGATCGCCTACACGATCGACACCGACGCGGGGATCATCGTCGTGGATGATATCAACCTGGGACTCCCCACACCGCTGACTGACGCTGCAAATCCGGGGGCACTGCTCCATGAACTGCACGTGCGGTCGCTAACGATCGAACCCGGTGCAATAGTCACAGTTGTCGGCGAGTTCCCAGTCGTCTTTCGAGTCAGTGGCAGCGGAGTCGCCGGAGAGACGGTTGTGCAAGTCGACGGCGTCTTGGATCTGTCCGGGGAAGATGGGCAGGACGGCACGGACGTCACTCCAGGAGCTGGAGGCATTGGCATCGCCGGAGGCGGGAACGGCGGTACGGGGGCACAAGCAATTGCTGGCGCACTCGACATCCAAGATATCGTGCCAGCGACGTCCGGGACCGGACCTGGTGCGGGCCAGTTCGGCCGCAGTACATCGTGGCTCAGCGCGTCGGTGGCGACCGCGCGCGGTGGGCCTGGCGGCGGCGCCGGTCACGCGGCAGCCGGATTGGACGGCGTTAGCACGAACACATCCAACGCGATCGCGAAAGCACAGCCCGGTCGCGGCGGCAGCGCCTATGGTGACTCTTTGCTGGTGCATCTATCGCCAGGCAGCGGCGGCGGTGGTGGCGGCACTGGCATTCGCTACGTTCCATCGTCACAGGTCCTGAGTGACAAAACCGGTGGCGGTGGTGGTGCCGGCGGCGGTGCCATCGAAATCGTTGCCGACGGAGTCGTCGAGATCGGCGGCAGCATCATCTGTGACGGGGGCGCTGGTGGACTCGGCGCACCGGGACCTTACGGCGCGCAAGGAGGTGCAGGCAGCGGCGGTTCCATCGCGATTCGTGCGACCCAGGGCCTTCGCATCGCAGACGACGCGGTGCTGACTGCGCGTGGGCGCCCTGGGACTCAGCACAACAACAGCAGCACGACGTGGCTGAGTGGCGGCAGTAGTGACGGTCGCATTCACCTGGAGAGCAACGGTCCTTCGCACTACGCTGGTTTTCATACGTTCACAGGTCTCGAACCACCGCTTTCCGACAGCGCCGTGCGGACTGGCGTCAGCGCACTGCAGGTCAATGTCGGTAGTGGAGGCGATGGTACGCTGAATCTATCGAGCGCCGCGGTCGGTGCTACTTGGGTCGTCGACAGCGGCGCGACGTCAGCGGATCGCGCACGTGTATTTGATGAGGCAGGCACTTTGGTCCTCGTCGCAGGCCAGCCCGGTGGCGTCATCGAACTGACAACGCTGATCATTCCAGAGCAAGTTACGCTGCGTGTTTGGGGTGGCAACCCGCTGACACTGCGAGTAACCGGCGCGGCAAAGATCGATGGCACTATCGATGTCTCGGGGGGCCCTGGTGGTCTGATCGACGACTCGGGCAGCGATCCGATCGCCGGCGCGGGCGGCCGTGCTGGGCCCGGGGGTGGCGACGGCGGGAGTGGTGGCATCGTGAGCGGGAGCGCGAATGTCATTGGAGGAATCGGTACCCTACCGCACTCACTACCACCTGAACTCCTTGCCACATCACCGTACTCGGCGGGACCTCAAACTAGCGCGCCCGTCCCCGCGGTGCCGGCGTTGCCGGCCTACGGAGGGCGCAACGTGATTGGTGGGAGCGCTCTCGATGCGGCCAGTAGCGGCGGCGGGGGTGGCTTTGGACATCCCGGCAACGAGGGCGCCGCGGGTAACGTCGGTGCGACGACGGTAGCTGGAGGTGGCGGTGGCTCCGCCTACTTGAACAACGACTTCATCCAACCCGGTACCTTGGCCACCTTGTTGGCCGGGGGGGCCGGCGGCGGGGGTGGAGGCGCGTCGGACTTCTCAGACCTTCAGCTTGCGCACGCTCCGGGGACAGGCGGTGGCGGGGGTGGCGGTTGCTTGCAGATCAGCGTCGGTGGAGCGTTCGACCTGAACGCAACCGCGCAGCTGCTTGCGCGCGGCGGCGACGCGTTTCGCGCGACTCAATGGAGCGGGAATGGCGGCGGCGGTGCCGGCGGCGCGATCCGACTACAAGGGCTCAGCGAGATGCGCATCAATGGCGCAGTGATCAGTGTGGCAGGCGGCCAAGCGAATCGACCCGTCGCTGACCACCCTGACCCGGCCCAAGTGATCGGCGCCAGCTACATCGAGAACAGCGGTGAACTCGGCGGTATCGGCGGATCGGGACGGATCCAGATTGAATCGCCGTTTGGCATCAACAGCGAGCCAGCCGCTTCTTGCGCTGTATCGAGTGCAGCGGGGATCTGCCCGGCGCCCACTTCCGGTTCTTTCTTCTTGGCAGATGCTGGCACCAGCGTTGGGCAGTCTCTGACCTATCACGTGTCGGTCACGAACGGTGTCTATCCCGGGCATCCCCAGTTCCACCTGATCCGACAGGATCCGGGAACACCGCCCGGAGACACGCCGCGCGTTCTGTCGTTCATGCGCGGAGCCAGTGAAGACCGGGCGCGCCCCGGAACGATCGGCGAGTTCGGGCCTTGGACCGACTCTCCGTCGACACTGCGAAACACGCAGTATGTGCAGCTGAAACACATCTTCGTCGCTCGCACGGACTCGGCGGGGATGATCCTGCCGCAGATCCTCGAGGAGGTTGAGGTGCTGTTCGACTACTAGACGCGCGCGGATCCAAGCCCGGATTCGATACACGTGATTCCCTCTCGGCGAGCCACCGAGTACCGTCTCTGTTCACGACCGGTGTTGCAACAGAACGGGACTCATGGCTGCCGAGCGGCATGTGATCATCGCGGGTGCTGGAATCGGGGGGCTTTGTGCGGCGATAGCGCTGCGTCGCCGCGGGTTCGCGGTCACGGTTCTGGAAAAACAATCCGAACCGCGCGAAGTCGGTGCCGGCCTTTCGCTCTGGGTCAACGCAACACGCGCCCTCGCAAGCCTTGGACTCTCCGAACTGATAGAAGAGCTCTCTGTGCCTGCTGCAGACGGCGGGTTGTTCGACCATCGTGGACAGTTGCTGACCGCAATGTCGACACGCGCGTTCGAGCAGCGATTCGGTGGCGCTACGGTTGTCGTACATCGCCCCGACTTCTTGCATGGTCTGTGTGCCCGCTGCGATGCATCGATTCGTGGTGCAGCCACGGTAGTCGAAGTGCAGCAGACTGATTCTGCCGTGAAGGCGATCCTCGCAAATGGCGAGGAGGTACAGGGCGACTGTCTCATCGGCGCTGACGGCATCGGGTCCGTCGTGCGTGCGGCGATCGGCAGGAACTCGCAACGCCGGTACGCCGGGTGCACAGCGTACCGGGGTGTCGTGCGACTCGAGGACGCTGGGTTGTCCCTCTCGGACAGCTTTTGGGGGATCTACCTGGCGCCCGGGGTGCAAGCTGGGTGCACGCCGATGGCCCAAGGGCGCGTTTACTGGTTCATTGGCGTCAACGCTGCCGAGGGAGGTCCGCAGGGTCCGGGAGGGCATCGTGACGCTGTGCTCGACCTGCTGTCTCCATGGCCCGATACGATGCAGCGCCTAGCGGCAGCCACGCCCGACTCCGACATTCTTCGCAATGACCTCTACGATCTGCCATGCGTCGACAACTGGAGTGAGGGACGTGTGACGTTGCTCGGCGACGCCGCCCACGCAACGACACCGAATCTTGGGCAAGGCGCGTGCATGGCGATCGAGGACGCAGTCGTCGTTGCACGCTCCCTGGCAGAGCACGACACTCACGAGGCCGCGTTCCAAGCGTACGAGGCAGCTCGTTTGCGGCGCTGCAATCGCGTCACGCGCAGCTCGCGCTTCCTTGGGCGTGTCCTGCAGTTGGAGAATCCGCTGCTGATCAAGCTGCGTAACTTCGCCATGCGCCGGGGCAGCGAGCGCAGCCAGATGCAGCGCCTCGCTTGGCTCCTCGAACATCAACTATAAAGAACGCTGGCGCTCCTGCTGTCGAGATTGCATCGTGGGCTGCATGAAACGCTACACTCACCTCCAGCCTCAGACGCCCACGCCATGTACGGCAAGATTCACCCGCGTGTTGGTCGCGCTCTGTGCCTTCGTCTGTGTGCTGGCGGTTTTTGGAGGAGACTGCGGCCTCCGACTGGCTCGAGCACAAACGAAACGGTCCCGCGCAAGCGTCAAGCACTACGCACATACGATTCGTGATTCGACGACGTGGGACAAGCTAGCGGCACGACCCAAATGGGCGACGCAAGCGCGGACGGAAGTGGTCAAGTTCCTCGTCGACACGACTCAGAACCATCGTGTTTGGTTGATCAACACGCGGCGCTTCGAGAACCACTACGAGTTCGTCCGTACGCGCTCGGCATTGTCCAACACGGTGCCCAGCTTACGGGCATTCAACGACCGTGAGTACACCAGTCCGAACCGGCGCTTCGAGATGGGATCGATCATTCACTATGAGGACTCTGATCTTTGGACAGTGGAGTTGGCTGCATGCGACACGTTGTCCGGGGAGCGTATCGTGCGGCTCTTCCATCGACTCAAGCGGGCGCTGTGGATTGGCGACCAACTGAAGTTCCGGCCATGCAGTCCGCTGCAGATCGCGAACCTGGCGAAGTATGGCGAGCAGCTTCCCATCATTAGCACCGACGAGGTGTTTCGAGGTGTACGCTACCAGCCGCTGACGGTGGGTGTCTCCTACGGCTACCTGCGTCTCGTCGATGGCGAACTCGAGGCAAGTAGCGTGCGACCCGATCAGATCCTGGTGCTGCGCGACTTGCCTGCCGAGGTGCCGCTGTGCGCTGGCGTGATTTCGCAACCACTACAGGCGCCGCTCGGGCATATCGCAATCCTGTGTGCCAACCGAGGCACACCGAACATGGCGCTGAAGGGCGCGCTCGCTAACGACAGGCTGCGCCAGCTCGATGGGCGATTGGTGCGACTTGAAGTGCAGGTTCAGGAGTACTTGGTGTCAGCAGCACGGCTCAGTGACGCGAAGAAGGATTGGCAGCGACGAGCCCCGCCGCGGCCGCGGCTCCCGAAGCTCAATCGCAGAGTCGTCGATCTCGCGGATCTATCTGCCGTAGCGCTCGAGGACGCTGACTATGCCGGAGCGAAAGCAGCACAGTTGGCGGAGGTCGGCCGGATCGGCGGGATCACGACGCCAGGCGGCTTCGTAGTGCCGATCGCTCGCTACCTCGGTCACGCTCACGCGTCGGGTGCGTTGCAGAATCTAGATGAGAAACTCGCGGACGAGGAGTTCGGCGGAAGCCTGCCACTGCGGACCGCGTGGCTGGCATCCGTGCGTGAACGGATCGAAGCGCACCCGATCGACTTTCGGTTGCTGAGCGCCGTGCACGATCGGATCAAAGAGGCGGCGCCAGAGTCACGCTGGATCTTGCGATCCAGCACGAACGCTGAAGATCTGGCCGGCTTTTCTGGCGCGGGCCTGTACCGGTCCGTTCGCATCAATGCCGGCGCGTCGCGAGCCGAACTGGCGCAAGCCATGCGCAAGGTCTGGGCAAGCGTGTGGCTGCCGGGCGCTTTCGAAGAACGACAGTGGTATCGCATCGACCACAAGCGTGTTGGCATGGCGATCCTCGTGCAACCATTCCTCGACGCCGTAGCCACAGGTGTCGCGATCACGGCAAACCCCTTCACCGAAATCAGGCCCGGCGTCTACATCAACACGCAAGCTGTCGGCGGCAGCGTAACCGGGGCCGCCGGGGATGAGATCCCTGAGCAACTTCTCGTCTACGATTTCATGGGCGACCTCGACATCGAGATCATCTCGCGTAGCTCCCGGACCAACGGAGAACCGCTCCTCGCCGAACCCATGGTCCGAGATCTCGCCCAGCAACTGCGAAAGATCCACAACCATTTCGTCCCCACCTATCGCAACCGGGGCAACGCCGTAGACGTCGAATTCCTCACCACAGCCACCCAACTAATCATCCTCCAAGCCAGACCCCACAAAACCCACCCCCAAACCCCCTGACCCCCACCCAGGGTTGTGGTCTCCGCTATCGAGCAAACTCTCTTTGAATGGCAGAGGAGGGTCTGCAGAGACTTCTCGAGAGCAGCATCTGTAGCAGAATCAAGAGCGCCATCGTGTCCGCCAACGGTACGAATTGCGAGTCATCGACCGATTCCTCGGGAGGGGACGCCTTCGCCGCGGGAGTCGAGCAATTCTAGGACCGCGGATTACCCGGGGTGAGGGAGATTCTTTGGGTGATTTGGGTGTGGTGGTGGCTGTGGATGAGGGCGAAGCGGAGCCATTGGCGGGGGGTGAAGCCGCCGAGGATTGGGTGAGGGATTCTGCGCTTGATGGTGTCGAGTTGGCTCGTGTGTGGGCGCAGCGTTGCGATCAGTTCTTCGCAGGACGCTAGGGTGTCGGTCAGGTCGGTGGCGGCGGGCGCGGGTTGGGGTAAGACGGAATCGGGAGCGCTGGCGCCGCTGGGGATGCGTCCGGAGACGAGGACGGCCCAACCGACGGCTTTGATGCTAGGCTCGTTGTTGCCGACAGCGGGGTCCTGATGGAGCTTGGCGACCGCACGCAGGTTCAACAACGTGGCGGTGGCAATGTGATCGACGTGTTGAGCAACCGACCAGGCAGAAACTTCCGGTCGCACGACCGCGGCACCTTGCGCATGCTCGGCGACGACATCTCGCCAATGTCGAAGCTCCGCGTCGAGGGCGGCAAGAGAGCGCTGAGAGCGTGGGTACAAATCCGACTCCTAGGTTGAGCGATACGCCGAAGGCACACTCCTGCGCGATGGCCGGAGCGTACGCTCGGATCATTCGCCGACCCGCTATGTTGGATTCAGAACACCGCAGTTTCGACGCTATGCACCGCTCTAGGGACAGGCACCGTTGTTGGTGCAACCGAGAGGCACTCCAGTCGAATCGATGCCGCACTGCGGGAACGGCGGAGGCATCGATCCCCCGCCAAAGAGGAACGTCAACGCAGAGACCGCGTCGGCGATGTCCAAAGAGCCAGAGTCGTTGACGTCGTTGGCCTCGAGACACCTCGTAACTGACCCGTTGAAGAGATACGTCAAGATCGCGATCGGATCGGCAACGTTGACCGTGCCGTCGATGTTGGCATCACCCCGGATGAACAGAGTGCCCAAGGAAACGGTCACCGGCGCAGTCGCTCCACCAACATTCAAGTTCGGACTCATATCACGGGCGAGCGCGATGTACGTACACGTCGCGCTTCCAGGAAGGCCCGTGTCGACATAGTAAGGACTCTGCTGCCAGCCGCTATCATTGCCTGGGCCGCTGGTGCATTGGAACGAGTACTCGACTGCGCTCGGGTCCGACGCCGTGACCGCACGCATTTCGAACGAGTTGCCGCCCAACGCTGTCGGCGCCAGATCCCATTGCAACGGGTTTGGCGTGGGTGGGACCACATCGGAATCTCCTTGGATGGGTCGCTGTACCCGCCCCGCCGCATACAGACCAAGCACTTCTCCGGGTGCCAAAGCCCGCGACCAAATGGCCACCTCATCGATCGCGCCTCCAAAATCGCGATTCCCGAAGCCAGGATCGCGCCCGATCACAAGATCCGTGTCGAACGCTTCGGGCAGGTGAGTGGCACCGCGCACGACCGACGTCCCGTTGCGATAGATCGTCGCCTGTGTCGGTTCGATCACGAGCGCGACATGACACCACTCTCCGTCCGGGATCTCCAAACCCGAGTCCCATCCCCATTGCCCACCGTCCCAGTGATATCGCAATTCATGGTGGCTCCCGAGATTGAGCCCCGTGGTCGTCGATCCCCCACGCCAGAACACGATCCCGTTCGTACCCGTCTGGGCACCATCCCTGCGCACCCACGCAGAAATCGTCAACGTGTTCGTGTTCAACACGAACGGGTTCGTTTCGACCATGTCGTCGATCCCGTCGAGATCCACGCCCCCCGCCACCTGTCCCGCAACGAAAACGGGCCCGTTCATCAAGAGTCCATGGCGCAGTGGCGGTGGCGATTGATCGAGAACTAGCGTGCCGATCGTGTCCGCAACGTCGAAAGTATAGTGGACGAGCAATCCCTGCTCGTAGCCGTCGCTGCCGGTCGTGAAAGTCCACGGCTCTCCGTCCAGCACGGTACCGTCCCCCAGGACCGTGTCGACCTGCCACGTGTAGGTCGTTTGCGCCGGCAGCAACGGCATCGGATGCAGTGCATCGGCTCCGTGACGGCCACGGTACTCCGGCGACGTACGCGTTGCTGCAGCGACCGTCGCCGCGTCGGTCCCAAAGTAGACGTCATGCTGCGCAACGGTGAAACCAGGCGACCACGACAACACCGGGTGCCGCGGGGCGCTGTTGTCGAGCTGCTGCGGTGCCGGTGCATCGGCAGCTCCTCCGGCCGCTACTTGCGCCACTTGCGCCGCTGTCATCGAGTAAGAATAGATGCGCACATCATCGACTGCACCACCAAAGAAGCGCGTACTGTTACTCGAGTCTTGCCCGATCCGCAGCGTGCCGTCGAAGGCTTCCACAGCATGAGCCGTCGAGTTCATCGCCACCTGCATCGGCGCTCCCGGTCCCGGCTGCATGTAGATGCGGCCGGCGTTCGGCGTCACAACGAGAGCAACGAACGTCCACTGTGCATCGGGGAGCGCCAACCCCGAGTTCCAGGACCACTGCCCACCGTCCCAGTGATAACGCAGTTCATTGCCTGTACCGAGATTCAGACCTGCCACCGTCGACCCACCACGACAGAATACGAGACCGGCCCACTGGTTCTGCGGACCTGACCGCCGTACCCACGCAGTGATGGTGACACGGTTGGTATTCAAGTTCGGCGCCGACACCTCCACGACATCGTCGACACCGTCGAGTTGCAGACCGCCACCGTAGACAGCGGCGACGCTGTCCGTTGCAAAGTCCACGCCACCTACCAAGGTGCCTGGTCCGCTGGCGACCGTCTCGTTTGCAGCGATACTGCCTGTAGTCTCATCGAGGCGCCAATGACCTGCGAGCTGTTGCCGCTGCACGTTCACGGCCACGCGCGCGGTGCTCATCAACACGCCGTCGCTGATCGTGTAGTCAAAGGAGTCGTTGCCAGCGAACCCAGTCGTGGGAGGCGTATAGATCACCTGATCGAAACCACCAGTGCCGGTACCCGCAGAGATAACGACAGTCCCTCCCTTGGCGGATGTTGCATCGACAGCAGATACCAGAATCGGATCGCAGTTGCCGTCATGATCGTTGTCGAGTACGTCGATCGCAAATCCCACACCGCTGACGATCTGCATCTCATCGAGAAACAGCTCGTCCAACTTCGCAAAAGGCGGCAGCGCCGTTGGGTGCGCAGGCAGACTGTCCAGGCAAGTGCGCGACGCCATGTGCGCACGCTTCACATCCAGCGTACGCGGACCGATGCTGAGACATGCGCCGCACATGTTGTTGCACGGCGAGGTGTCCAAGCAATGCCCAGCCCCCCAGTTGTGGCCGACTTCGTGACCGATGATACCCGCCGAGTCGAGGCTCCAGCCGTACATCGAATTCGTACAAACGACCCCAACCCAGGCCAAGCCGCCATATCCAGATAGGTTGGACTTGTTCGTCATCAAGTGGCCAACGTCCCGCGTGATCGCCGTCTGGTTCGCATTCCATTCGGCGCGGAACTGATTCAACAAATCGCCGCCACTGATGTCTGAGTAGAACGCAACGCTGCGGACAACAACACCTGTTAGAAGGTACGTGACCATCAAGTCGCGGTTGTAGTAGAAGTCCACATCGTTGAGCAGCGCCTCCACGCGATCGGTCGTCTGCAGCACGGTGCCGCCTTGTTGCGTGAAGTATTCGAAGTCGCAGTCGAAAGCGATCTCGCAGCGCGTCATGCCGCACAGGTTTGGCGCGACGCCGCCGAACGGCTGCGCACCCGATCCCTGCACTGCGTTCGTCGTCGCCGCCGCGACCCCGCACTGAAACTGAACTCGACCGGGCGTGAAGACCACGTGCTGCCCGCGTGGTGCTGTGGCGATGAAACGGCGCGCTGGCTCGATCCGCACCGTCGCCACGGAATCTGCGTGCACTGCCGCCCGCAGGCCATGATCACTGAAACTCGCAACGACCACAGCGTCCGGCAGGTGCGTGACGATTCCGCGATACGTGCGCGGCGCCGGCAGCGGCATCGCGACAGTCTGGCCCCCCGCCCCGTATACGGATGCCTGCAGCCCCGCAGCTCGCATCGAATAGCGAGTCAACTGTAGCTCGTAGGCGCTGCCACGCATCGGCACCGAGACTCTGACCTTGTCTGCTTCAGCAGGAAGCTGCAACTGCACTGTTTGGTAACTGCGTGTGCCCCACTCCGTTTCGAGACCATCGGCAATCGGGTCAGCCGCACGGACGTGCGATGCGACGAGCAGAAGACTGAGAAGAAACAGTAGGCGGAGACAGGTCACAGGGACTTCCTCTCGAGTTGTAGGCAATGCAGAAAGAGCCTCGAGTGCATGCAATCAGGTAGTGAACCGACAGCGGCGGCGCGAACGCCAGCGAACGGCTGCGCAAGCACTGGCACCATGATAGCGCGCATTGGCACAGCCACCAGGTTGGATCGACGATCGAACCCCTAGAATCTCTCGCGCTGCACTTTGGTCTCCCAGGTCGGCACCATGGGCAGTTCTTCGGCGATCAGCGACAGGATGGCCATGGCCGTCGAGTACGATTCGGTACGCGGAAAGACTCGATCGTTCCAGCCGCCGTGCGGCTCGATGGTGCGCCAAAGTAGGTCGCGCATTCGCTCCCGATAGCGCGGTCGCTCCACTTCCGGGAGGTGCTCGACAGCGATCGCGGCGTAGGCGTGACCATAGAAGAAATAGTAAGGCGCCACGCCATACGGCTTCTCGTGAGTGCCCTGCTGGCTCTTGCGCTTCAACAGTTCTTTCCAGTTGTTCTCGTCGAAGAAGCCATCGATGGCAGTACGCAGCCGTTCGACGCTACTACGGCCTGCGCGTAGCAGCACAAGTTCAGCGATTGCAGACCGGGCCGACGCACCGGCCATCGGCTCGTCGGGATTGCGCAACCGCCCGGCATACGCATAGGCCGCGCCCTCGCCACGCCCTGTTTCCAAGCGGTCGAGCGCCTTCTCGACCATCGCAGCATCGACGTCATATCCAGCAGCCTCCGCGCGGAACAGCGCGATCAACGTCGAGCCGGTCATGAACGGGCTGAAGGTGCGTGCTGCATAGTTCCAACCACCGCCTCGCACTTGCCCCAGCTTCAGGCATTCGATCACGTGCGGAATTGCCGTGTCGACACGACCAAACAAAGTCGAGTCTCTCAGCAGCCCACTTTCGAGCGCACGCACAAAGAAGCTCAGAGCATAAGTGTGCCCCCAATAACGGACGTCGTAGTTGCGTTGTGGCTGCGCGGCCATCCCTGGATCTTCGGCGATCGCATCGAGCATGAAAGCCGTCGCGCGCAACAGGGCCCGCCGGCGCGCCGCATCGAGACCGGGCGCCTCCAGCAACGCTTCTGCAACGATCGCCGTACCGCCGACACGGTAACCAACCGGGATGCGTCCGTCGGGACGTACTCGGTAGACGCCTTCGTACGGCCACTCGGCAGCGCCTTCCGAAGCTGTGCGAATCTTGCTCAAACGCTCGCGCTCTCGCTCCTGCCATCCCTCGAGCTTGGCATCGGGCAGCCGACCGATCGCTGGATCTGGTTTGTAACTCTCCTGGTTCTGCAAAAGGAGCTTGCACGCCTGTTGCACCGCAGCGGCGACATTGGGAGTCTTCGCATCGTCCGTTTCGGCGTTCGCGTCGACCTTCGAAGCCGCCGCCGTCGACGCACTTTGACCACGCACGTGGGCACCGACTGACGATGACGGGGCCGCCCCCGCCTTGCGGTACAACACGACATACGCCTCGGTGCGATGGAACGGCGCCCAGGTCTTGCCACGCCCTTCGTTCACGTACGGCGCCAGCGTATAGCCGACATGCAGGCGGCGGTCGTCACCGACCAGGGCCGAAGCATCGACGACCCATGGGCGCACGAGATCACCCGGAGCCCAGCCCGCACGATCGTACTTCCACGTGCCCCCCTGGGGCCTGCACGGGTTCAGGTAGTTGTCCGTCTTCCAAAGGTTGTTCGTGAAGGTCGTCCCGTTGATCGTCAGCGTACGCTCGATCGGCATGAACTCGGCTGCGTTGTTGGTGTTGGGATGCATACCGTGTCCGGTGACCACCGATCGGACTTCGGCCGCTACCGTGTCCGCCCCCAGCTCTACAACGCGCGGGACATAGAAGTCGGACACGGGCTTGTCAGGGTTACCGATCTCAGGACGACCCGACCATAGGCGTACCACGTCGTACGCCAGCCGTTTCGACTTCCCGGGGTAGAAGTCGAACGCTACCGTAACGATCCATCCTTCTCCCTGAGTGCCACAGGTCTGTTCGATGCGTCGCTGACCTTGCAGCAGTGACCGAAACGCCGTGACATCTGCCTTCCAAACGCCCCCTTTGTGATACGGCGTGATGTACCGGACAAGCTCATACTTCTCATCACCGTCGAACACATTGATGTAGGCGGCCCGATCCCACGGATCGAAGCGGGTATCGGGCTTGTCGAGGCGCAGCGTCATGATGATGCGCGCGTAGTCGCTGTTGTCTTCGGGGAATTCGACGACAGACTCGTTCTTTGGATGGTCTTTGTCGTTGATCTTGCGATTGATTGCGACAATGGACAACGGGGCCGGCGGCGCCGCGGAAAAGCCGCTGAGGCGAGCGCGAAAGTCGTCGACGAATACGTCACCTGCTGTCTCAGAGTTGCGGGCACCAAACCCAGGTCGGCCGACGAACGCTGTCATTTCCGGAATGAAGTAGCCGTCGTACAACGCATCCCCGTCTATCGAGACATCGACGAGGGCGCCGCCTGTCACGAAGCGAATGCGCGCCTTGACAGCGTGTGGCTTCTCGTCGCGAAACTCCTTCGGTGTCGTCATCTTGTGAATCTCGGTGCCGTTCCAGTGCAGCGAAAGTTCGTGCTGCGGGCGATCGTAGGCATTGCCGGAGCCCCGGAACGGGTCACGATTCGGCGGGTTCGATGCATCGAAACCGATGCCGAACGCGCGCGCGACACTGGGCGCCTCCCACTGTTCCACTGTGGGTGCCGCTCCGTCGCTACCGTACTCAGCCGTATCGAGCCAAACGAATCCAGCTCCCTCGGTGCCGGTATTCATCGACAGTGTCCACTCCAGCTCGATCGTCTCGAAGTAAGCACTCGACGGGGCTGCGAAACCAACCGAAGCGTCCGACTTCCACCACGACGCCAGTAGATACAGCTGCCCGCGCTGCAGTTTCGCGCCGCCCTTGCGCTTCTTGGCTTCACCAGTGACGGTCGCGACGAACTGCGACGCGGCTTCCGGGTCGTCGAAGTTGCACCTGTAGTCGACTGCGTCCGCGGCCACGACCAGAGACTGGGTCGCAACACAGCAGAGAAGGCAGATCAGTAGGACGGGTCTGTTCATCGGGGCTTGCCGTTCTAAATGGGAGTTTATTGTGCCTCAGGTGATACCCGACGAATCGATCCGGCGCTACCCCGCCCGCCAATCAGAGGCCTACTGCAGCCTCAGCGAGGCCTCCATGGACGCCTGACGGCAAGCACGGCAAAATAGCGTCCTCGAACAACCATCAGGAGAGAACGATGCGCACTGCCCCCCGATTCCTACTGGCCGTTACTCTATTCGCAACGACTTCGTGCTCGTTGTGGCAGCCAATCGCTGACAGCGAATGGCGAACGGAAGTACCCGACGGCATCAACGACCGGTTCCTCGACCCTGCCCTGGACCCCGACGAGTGGTTGAATCGGTGGGAGGTCGAGAGTCGCGAGATCTACACTTCACGCCACGCAATACTTGCAGCAGTGGGGCTCAAGGCTGGCGATCGCGTTGCAGACATCGGCGCGGGTACCGGCTTGTTCGTCGCGCCGTTCGCACAATCGGTCAGTGCCGCTGGCAAAGTCTACGCCCTGGAGATTTCGCCGGGGTTCGTAAGTCACCTGCGCGATCGAGTGGCACGTGAGCAGCTAGCGAATGTCGAGGTCATCCTGTCTCAGGAAGCTTCGACAACGCTACCGCCGGCATCGGTCGACGTCGTCTTCCTCTGCGACACCTACCACCACTTCGAGCATTACCGGAAGATGCTCGCGTCGATCCGGCAGACTCTGCGGCCGGGAGGGCAAGTTGTTGTTATCGACTTCGAGCGCATTCCCGGCGTATCGCGCGAGTGGATCCTCGGCCACGTACGCGCCGGCAAGCCCCAAGTCATCGACGAGTTCACCGCCGCAGGCTTCGTACTAACCGCTGAGATCTCGGTGGCTGGACTCGAAGAGAATTACTGCCTGCGCTTCACCCGGCCTTGAGCTCCACACATTCGCGGCCAAGGGCAAAAAAAGCACTGCGCTCGCGGTGCCGATCGACCGATACAGTCGATATGGAGATCCTTCTCGGAACAGCATTAGGCATACCTGTCGCGTGGTTCTTCTACTGGCGCAGTCAGCGCTGGAGTGACCATAACTTGCGGCAGCACCAACAGCAGCTCGAAGAGCAGCAAGCCGAACGCGAACGCGTTGCGGAGGCGCGCCATC
This sequence comes from Planctomycetota bacterium, assembly GCA_039028735.1. Lineage (GTDB taxonomy): Bacteria > Planctomycetota > UBA8108 > UBA1146 > JAJFFE01 > JBCCHQ01. The sequence continues at coordinate 21,869 of JBCCHQ010000001.1, forward strand.
GCGAGCTGCAACGACTCCTCGCCGAGAAGGACGAGCTGGCCAAGAAGTCCCGGAGTCGAGGCGTGCCGCAAAGACTCCTGGCAGAAAACGTCCCGCCGACCCCACTTCCCACAGCAGTGGTCGAAGCGCCGCTGCCCATGGCCACGCCGGAACTGCTACCCCTTGGAACGTCGCACAGCCAGCCGTCGCCGTACCCATCGTGTCCAAGTTGTGCAGAGAAGAGTTGGAACGGCCTCTGCTGCCTCGCCTGCGGCCACACAAATGATGACCTCACGCTGACCAACTCCTTCGGACGGAGCTTACTACAGCTGCGCGCCGCACGCCGCGCCAGCGCGTAGGGATGCACGTCGACAGCTACCCGCACCAGCGGTGACGTTCAGCGTAGAGACACCTGTTCCTTCGGCCCCAAGAACTTCGGTCGCGTCCCCAACACGTTGACGTCTAGCCATGCCTTGGCGCGCGCGAGGACTTCCCGCAATCTCACTCTCACTCGATAGATCCCTATCGCATCCGTCGCCACACAACCGACCGCGTCGATGCCGTGCGACTGAGCGAGATAGACAGCCCTTTCGGCGTGGAACTTCTGCGTGACGACGACGAATCCGTTTTGTCCAAACACTTCGCGCGCGCGCACAACGGAATCGAGTGTCCGAAAGCCGGCGTAGTCCAGCGTGATGCAGTCCTCGGGCACGCCCGCTTTGATCAAATCCTGACGCATGTCTTCCGGTTCGTTGTATTCGACGCGAGAGTTGTCGCCAGAGACCAACAACCCACGCACTTTCCCCGCATGGAACAACTCAGCGGCGGTGCGCACGCGCTCGCGGTAGTAGACGTTCAACTTCCCGGACCGCAGGTGTTTCGTCGTGCCCAGCACGACGCCGACACTACGCTCGGGAACCGAAGATACTTCCGTGTGGATGCGTTCGTGGGCTGCCCGGGTCACGTTGTGATCAATGAGCACCAATGCCAGGGCGGCAACGAAGGAAAGGATGGCAGCACAGATCAATACCCGACGCAGCCGCGGCCAGCGGCAAAGCAATAGTAGAGGCACTTTGTCGACTCTCGTCCGGGCGGCGTACCCTGCACTCTACCCAAGTCGGTCGGGCATCTCCATGGCCTAAAACAAGTGCACTTCTTGCGCAACGCTGCGGCGAATGTCCAGAAAGGAGACGCTGCATGGCGGCACCGCAGCGCTGCTACGAGTCCACAACGCCCGTTTCTATCGTGGCACGAAGTACTCACCCTGCGGCGTTCCCGCCAGCAGCAACATGGCTTGCGCCATCACGTCCGGCGGAATGTTCTGGAGCGACGCCTTGTGCGACTCCACCGAGTCCCAGACTTCGACGGCGACGATCCGCGTGGGGTCGTCCTGCCCTTGGAGGAGTTGGCACGACACGCAACCCGCGGATCCTTCGATGGCAGGCAGGAACTGGTTGATCAAGTTGCAAAGGGCCGTCTCTTGGCCAGGTTGCGCCCGAAACTCGCTGATCCTCGTAACTGTCATGCATCGCCTCCTCGGTCGGCCGGTGTTGAGCCGGCGACGTTACCACGGCGCGCCACCCAGCGCGACGTCGCTCGTTTGCCCAACCGGGCTGGGCACCACTAGATCCGCGGCGCCGCCCGTGCGAAACTTTTCTTGCGATTCTGCGCATCACTCCCCAGTTCGGCGGGCATTCAGGGGTAGAAGGGAGCCTAACCATGACACACTCACCCGATACCTTTACCGCCCGAACCCTGCTCGAGAACTCGACCTGGCTCAGTAGCCTGGCCCATCGGCTCGTAAAGGACGAACAACGTGCCGATGACATCATGCAAGAGGCTTGGCTCGCTCTGATTGAGAAGCCGCCGCGCGACACGGACACCCCTCGGGCGTGGCTCGCAACCGTGGCACGGCGCCTCGCCAACAAGGGATTTCGCAGCGAAGCTAGAAGACTCGAACGAGAGCAGAAGGCGGCCCGCTCCGAGGCCACCGTCCCCAGCGACATCGTAGAGCGTGCCGAGATCCATCAGCACCTCGTCGACGCAGTCTTGGCACTGTCAGAGCCATACCGCAGCACGCTCCTCGAGCACTACTTCGATGAGCGCAGCGCGGCTGAGATCGCCAGTCGCCGCAGACAGCCCGCAGCGACGGTACGTTCGCAGATCGCCCGCGGCCTCGAGTTGCTCAGAGATCGTCTCGACGGACTGCACGACGGCGACCGCCGTGCATGGTGCTTCAGTCTCTTGCCACTCGCCGTCATCGGAGCAACGGGTGTCGCGGGAACGGCCGTCGAAGTGCAAGAGCCGATACCGGTCTTGCAACGCCCGTCGGTCTGGCTGACGACTGCCGCCGGCGTCGCAGCACTGATCTTCGGCTGGACCCTGCTATCTCCAAACGATGGCGCGCGCCCGCAACAGCAAGCCAAAGGCGGCTCAGACACGACCGTTCACGCGCCGCCGGCTGACGCCGATGTGGACGGCGGCGGTGGGATGGCTCCGATCGACGACAGCGACTCGGTCGTCGGTGTAGTCGTCGATGCAGTCGTCGCGCCCGCCGACAGTTCAGTATCGCCGTCATTGCCCGACGCAGCCACGGCGACCGTACCAGGAGCCCATGAGGCACAAGGAGTCGTCCTCGACGTACACGGCCATCCGGTCGCCGGCATCGACATCTATCTTGATCAGCGGGCGGGACAAGGCGATCCACGCGCTACCGCCGCAGCCCCGCGACCGAACCAACGGATCCTTGCCACGACTGACCAAGACGGCATCTTCGAAGTACGCAGTAGGAAGCTGACCAGCTACATGTATCTGCTCGCCGAGAGTGCCGACTATACGACACTACGCCGCGGGTGGTTCCAGGACAAACCCGAGGCCGAGATCCTGATCGTCGTCGGTCAGCGAGCGGCGCTGTCGGGTACCGTCCACAACGAAGAGGGGCTACCTCTGGCTGCAGCCATCGAAGTCGACGCACCGCACGCCCAACTGATCGATTTTCCGGAGTCGCTCGAGAACACCGGTCCCATGACCATCGCAACCAGCGCTGACAGCGAAGGCAACTTTACCCTGCGTAGCTATCCTGCCTTCGTCGGCGCCAACCTCAGCATCAAACACGCCGGCTACAAACCGCACTGGGTGCAGATTGCAGCGATCGACAGCGATTCGATCGACGTCGTGCTGGAGCGCGCAGAACGCCCAGCGAAGAAGCTGGTCCTAGGTGTCGTGCTGCTGGCCGATGGCTCCCCCGCCACCGCAGCCAGTATCCACTTTGGGAACAACAAGACGACCGTCGACGAGGACGGTAGCTTCGAGTTCCTTCCGCGCGGCATGATCAACGACGCAACCCCCCTCGTGGCCATCATTCCCGAGCGCGCACCGGTAATCCTGCAGAACTTCGGAAAGACTTGGAAACAGGGGAGCGCCGCCGACCCACTCGAGATCACTGCAGGTGCAGAACCGCTGGCGATCGAGGGCGTAGTCCTGGGTAGCAACGGCGAGCCAGCAGCGGGGTGGGTAGTTCGACTGGCCGATGCAACCGAGATCAGCATAGGCCACTACCCGGCGACCTACGCCGAAGGACTCGCCAGTGGCCGTCACTCGAATCTCGACATCTACACCGACGTCAACGGATCGTTTCAGATTGCGGGTTTGATCGATCGCAGCTATCGAATCTTCGCGTATCAAGAGGGCACGCTGCTGTCGATTCGTTCTGAACCCATTGCCGCCGGCACCAACGACGCCGTCCTACAGTTGCCCGACGACGCCGTACTACCGCCGCAGCGTGGGCGTGTTGTATCGCGGCGTGGACGGCCCCTCGCAAACGCCCGAGTCACACCGACACTCACGACGAACAGCGGTGACACGGGCAGCGTTTGGATCAGTGGCACGAGTGTCACAACCGACAACAATGGCTACTTTTCGCTGACAGACTGTCCGCGGACTGAAGTCATGATCGCGGTCAGCGGCGCCGGCATCATGCCGACCAAAGTGGAGCTCGACCGCAGCGGCGGTGTCTTCGAGATAGAGGTGCCCGAGCGTTGCCGCTTCCGGGTCGAAGCAGATCACCTGCCCAACGTCCCCGACGATGGACAGATGCTCGCGGCCGACGGCACCGTTCTGAACGTCTATCGCTTCGTGGCAGGAGGCAACTCCTCAAGTAATCGGATGACGATCGTCGAGGGACGCACGCCGATCCTCGCCGTCAGCGAGGACGCCCGCACGCTGGTGCTGAGTCGCGGCGGCAAAGAGGTTGCACGCTTGTCGATCGATCTGAATCCAGACGTCGTGTCCGACCTACGCCCCTGAGAGCGATCTTCGCGCCTACCGAAGTCGTTCTTCAAGCTGTGCCAGGTGTTCTACGCGCCAGTCCGCATCGACACCGAGTCCGACAACGAACACTTCCGCGCGAGCGCCCGCAGCCACGTCGTTGGTCGTATCGCCGACGAGAATCGCTCCGTCGGCGGTGGCGCCGGTGTTGGCAAGCCCGCGCTGAATGATCTCGGGATCGGGCTTGCCACGCGCCACGTCATCTCCACCGGTCACTCGGTCGACGAGTTGCGACAAACCGATTGCTTCGAGGATTGCTCTCGCCAACGCACGCGGGCAGTTCGTTACGACCCAGATCGGAATGCCGCGACGCTCGAGTGTCTGAACCAACGCCGCACCACCGTCGATCGGCTGGATGCGATCAACATACTTCGGGAATGCTTCGTCATACTCCGCAACAAGAGATTCCGGTGTCGCTCCTGGAAACAGGGTTTCGCAGTCCGCCTCGATTCCTTGCCCCCAATAGGGTGTGACCCCGGCGACGCCGAGCGGCGCGAGGCCGCGTCGCTCTCGGCACTCATCGAGAACGCCGACCCATGCCTCGAAGGAATTGGCGAGTACCCCGTCCAGGTCAAACAACACCGCCTGTAGCTCTCGGGGCCATGATCGCACCGAAACACCTCCTCTGCGTTGCCGAGAGCATCGCAGAGGAGGCGCTGTGATCAACTAGAAACGCAACCAGAACTACAACCGTTAGACATCGATCATGGGCACGGCGAGCTACTACACGTGAGGGTGTCTGCTGTCGGATCGACCGCGCACAAACCATGCGGAGCTGGCGGAGAGGCGCCACCGGAGAACAACGCCGACAACTTGTACACAGCGTCGCCAATATTGTTCTGTCCGTCATCGTTGGCGTCACACGCGTCGGCACACGTAGGCGTCGTGCCGCTAGCGAACAAGAACGTTAGCAAGAACACCGGATCGCCAATGTTGAACGTACTGTCGCCGTTGCAGTCGCCACGATCGAAGCTCGGCTGTGCGGGCCCGCACTCATCGGGAACACCGTTACCGTCGCCGTCCAGGGAGTACCCATTCGCGATGTCGCAAGAGTCGAGCACGCCGTTGCTGTTGCAGTCGAACTGCGCTCCCACAGCCAACTCGCAAGCATCGAGGATGCCGTTGCCATTGCAATCATTGCCGGCCAACTGACAAACATCGGGCACGCTGTCGTTGTTGCAGTCGGTCATTACACCGGTTGCGAAGTCGCACGAATCAGGAATACCATTGCTGTTGCAGTCTGCCTCCAGTGCGACCTGACTCGTGTTGCGGTGGATCGCGACGCCGCTCCCTGAGAACGCGCTGGCCAAGGCAATGTCGATACGACCATCAGCGTCGTAGTCTGCAGCGTCCAACCGCGAGTAGCTTACCGAACCGCCGACGTATGGCTCTGGAACAAACGCGCCCGCACCTTGGTTCAGCATGACGCCGACCGTGGATCCAGCTAGATCGGGGCGGCCATCGCTGTCGAAGTCGCCGACTACCAGCTCTACCGGAGCGGCACTCCCTGGCAAGAGCACCGACGTGAAAGCACCGCCACCGTCGTTGCTAAGGAGTGCGACTGCAGTGCTCCCACCGGTGGCAATGTCGTAGTCACCGTCAAGATCCGCATCGATAGCGACCAGCGTTTCTACGGGCTGTCCAACCGCAGTGATCTGAGGTGCTCCAAACACACCGCCTCCTTGGTTGAAGAACGTTCGCACCTCGGAAGAGCGCCCGACGCAAAGGTCAACAAGGCTATCGCCGTCGAAATCCTCTGCGATAACCCACCGTGGGATCGAGCCAGTCGCGTAGTCGACTCGTGTGAAAGAAGATCCAGCACCATCATTGAGCAGCACCGAAACGTTGGCATGCCAGAAGTTCGCGGTCACAAGATCCAGTGCACCGTCGCCATCGAAGTCCCCGGCCGCCATCGACCTGGGTGTGCTCCCCACCGTCGTCCCAGATCCGAGACTGAAGACACCTGTACCATCGTTCAAGAGCAGGACGACTGTCGATGAGTAGCCGCCAGCGACATCGATATCTCCGTCGCCGTCAAAGTCACCGGCAGCCAGTGTGTCGATACCGTTGACAAGATGAATCACGTTGATTGTCGACACGAAGGTGCCGTCACCGTTGTTCAACGCAACGTGTAACGGGACAGTCTGGTTGGTAGCCATCACTACGTCGAGATCCCCGTCGCCATCGAAGTCTGCCGTCGCAATGTCGTTGGCTAGCCCCGCCGGCTGGATCGGAATCAAGTGATGAAACTCGAACTGCAGCAAGCGAGACTCGACATCGCAGTCATCAGGGCGGCCGTTTCCGTTGCAGTCTTGACTGCTGCCGCTACTGAGATCGGTCGCGTCGTGCACGCCGTTCTGGTTGCAGTCTGCCAGCAGGATCGCCTCGACCGTGTCGATCATGCCGTGGCCTACTTGTGACGTTGAGCCCGCTACGGGCACTGCGGTCGTCGTCAACACAGCTCGCAGCTGCGCAGGCGTAATGCCAGGTATGGCTTCGATGATCAGAGCAGCAGCCCCGGACGCCGCCGGCGCCGCCATGCTCGTGCCCCACTGCACGTAGTAGTCGGCTGCACCAGTACCGTAGTTGCTGTCGTTGTCGATCAAGAAGTCGGGATCCGGGAAGCCAGCAAAGGTGCCAGAGTCCTTGCACGAGATCGTCACACTGCCGGGCGCCACGAGATCGGGTTTCGCTGCACCGTCGATGCGTGGCCCTTGACCGCTAAACGGTGCTAACGTGCCGACGACCATCCAGTCGAACCAACGCGGAAGACCATCGGAACGCGTCCACGAAGTTCGCTGTGTCCAACAGCCGATGGTGATGGCGTCGTCAGCGGTTCCCGGGTGGTTCAGGGTATACTGCGGGTCTGGCACGTCGAACGTAGCCAGACTCCAGGTACTGGGATTGAAGACGTGAACCAGCGGTGTTTGCCCGGAAAGCGCGGCGTTCGTGATCGTGAAGCTGTAGGTTCTCGACGCACCGACCGCGAGCGGCGTGATATTGAGAAAGTACTGCTGTGCCTCAGTGCCACGGCTACTGGTACCGGTCCAGTGCACCCCCGCTGCGGGAACGGTGCCGGTCAATGTTCCCAGCGTCTCGCCGGGGAGCAGGTTCGTACAGATCAACGTCATGTTGCTGTCGCTAACGCCATCTTGCCAGATGAGCCGCAGATCTTCAGACGGTGTGTACGGGAAACCGCTCGTGTTGTTGATCGTCAAAGTAAACGCTGCTGATGTCGAGTTTGGTGCGACCGTCATTGAGGCGTGCTTCGCGACGTTGCCATCATTGCCAGCGGCGACAAAGCATGTCATCCCGCTCGCAGTCGCGGCATCGATCGCCTGGCACACGAGAGACGAGCCGTCCATGTACGTGTGGACGCCACCGTAGCTCAAGTTGTAGATGTGGCAGCCAACGAACAGCGCGCGGTTGATCGACTCGATGATGTCGGTATCAGACGCAAATGCTGTGACGTCGTCACCGATCTTGTAGAAGTGCAAATCCGCACCGGGGGCAACACCGGTGTGAATCCCCGAAGACACGACACCACTTCCGAGCACAGTACCGGTGACATGGGTACCGTGGGCCATCACCGTATTGGTCACGGTCGTAGACCAGGCACCCGGGCCCGCGCCCGCGTGCGTCCCCGTTGTCATGTCGAAAGCTTCGGTCGGCGTTGGGAAGTCCAAGTGCGTGAGATCGATCCCACTATCGGCAACAGCGACCTTGACCCCAGTACCATCGCGCGGCAGCGTTTCGATGCCCAGAGACACATCCCACGCCCGCATCATCTTTCGGGCTTCGAAATTCAAAGGTGCACTCCACTGCTCGGCCGACACCACAGAAACTACGAGCGGGTGCGCTTCCAGGTAGTTCAGCCGGCTGTAAGAAACCGTGGCGAGATAAAACCCGAACGGATGCTTGCCGACGACAGGCGGAACCCACCCGGTCGGATGCAACTGCACGCCAGCCGTGGTCATCGCGAGCCACTCGGGGCCAAGCAGCGGTCGCGTCATGTAGATTCCGACTTGCTCGGTCGTCGGATCTCCACGGTGAACGGCTGCAACCGGCGCCGAAGCTTGCGGCGTGCTCGCGAAGTTCCACGCGTTCCGGTCGTTGCGAGTCGCCTCGGCGCGGCCACCCTCGGCGCCATCCAGGGGCGCAGCCTCGACTGCGTTCTTGATCCGCTGGTGCCCATAGATGACGTCGCAAATCTTGCCGTCAGCCGACGCCTCAGTCACAAACAGCACGATCCCCACGAACGCGACGGCGCGCGCCCAATTTCGCCGGGACTGAATCGTCAAAGAGTTCTTCATGGTGCTCCTCCGTTTCGGAACGCACAACAGCTCAGGAGCAAGCCCACCATTGCTCTATCCTGCATAGAGGCCCCGGGGGCGTCTCTGACAAACTTGTGCGAGAAAACGAGAAGACAGGGCGCCTTCGCCGAGCGCGAGAACACAAGGCGCGCGAAATCAGTGACTTAGCCCGACGGCAGCAAAGCTCCACACGACGTCGGTCCACGCTGATCCAGCGATTCTGCCCCCCTTCGGAGCACCTCGGGGGGTACCATGCGTGGTGCCGATGACTAGATACACAACGCATATCTCCTTGCTGCAGCGCGTGTCCGCCAGCACCGATCCGGCGGCCTGGCGAGAGTTCTGCGACCGCTACGGCCTCCTGATCCGCAGCTTCGCCCGCCGCCGGGCACTGCAGCCCGCCGACTGCGACGAAGTCGTGCAAGATGTCCTCACAGCTCTGACGCAAGCCATGCCGGGGTTCGAGTACGACCCAACGCGCGGCAAGTTTCGTGGCTACTTGAAAACAATCACGCTGCGCGAGATCCAGAAACGCTACCGACAACATCGCGAGTTGCCGCTCGCTACCGATGGCGAAAGCCAGGGCGTCGAGCTGGAACGCGACGACGCTGCACTCGATCAGACTTGGGAAGACGAGTGGCGCCAATATCATCTGCGGCAGGCCATGCGTAGCATCGAGGTGGAGTTCTCGGAGGCAGACCGCGAGGCGTTCGATCTCTACGCTGTCCACGGCACACCGGCCCAGGAAACTGCAACGCGTCTCCAACTGAGCGTCGATCAGGTGTACCAGGCAAAGTCGCGAATTCTGAAACGCATCGAAAGCCTGATCGAGCGCCAAGTCGAGGACGAAGGATGAGTAACGATTGGTTTCACGGCGATGAGCTCCTCGGCGAGCTGCGCAAGGCACCTCGCAGTGATGCGGCCCCACGAGTTCCCGGATACACGCACCTGGAAGAAATCGGCCGCGGCGGCCAAGGGGTTGTCTTCGAGGCGCTCCAACAATCCACGCAACGAACCGTTGCGATCAAGGTGTTGCACGAAGATGTGACTCGAGTCGTCGAGCGGAAAACTCGTTTCGAACGCGAGATCGAACTGGTATCGACACTAGAGCACCCCTGCATCGTGCGTGTCTACGACAGCGGTGTCACTGAAGACGGCCAACTCTACTACGTCATGGAGCGCCTCGTAGGTGTCCCCCTCGACCAGCACATCAGCGATACGCAGCCGACACAGGCGTGGATCGTACAACTGCTGATTCGAATTGCCGACGCAGTCGGCTTCGCCCATCAACGTGGGGTCATGCATCGAGACCTCAAGCCAGCCAACATCATCGTCTCTTCCGATGGAGCACCTCACATCCTCGACTTCGGCGCCGCCAAGCGTGCGCTTCCGGTAGAAGACGGCGAGGGATTCGCAACATTGACTCCACGCGAAGACGTCACGGTGGCCGGTGATTTCCTCGGCACGCTGGCGTTTGCGTCGCCGGAACAAGTCTCCGGGGATCCAGCGCGTGTAGACATCCGTACAGACGTCTACGCCTTGGGGCTGATTCTGTACCATTGCCTGGCTGGTCGGTTGCCGTACGATGTCTCGGGCGCTGTCGCCACCGTCGTGCAGTCGATCGTGGACGCACGGCCGCAGCCGTTGAAGGCTCACTCCGAACTGCAACTCATCGTCAGTAAGGCGCTCGACAAGGATCCAGAGCGGCGCTATTCGTCTGCCCATACGTTCGCGCGCGACTTGGAGCGTTTCCTTCGCGGCGATCCAATCGAAGCTCGCGGCGACTCGACTTGGTACGTCTTGCGCAAGACGGTTCAGAAGCACAAGGTCCCGTTCGGCTTGGCTGCGCTCCTCACGGTGTCCGCCGTGTTCTTTGCCGTCTCTATGTTCATCGCGTATCGCAACGTCGCTCGTGAACAGAGCAAGACAAGCGACATCAAGATCTTCTGGGAAGACACGCTAGGGTCAGTGGCGCCCGCACGCCCCGGCGCAGCCATTACCTTCGCCGACGTACTCAACGAAGCCGTGGCTTGGATCGAGATCACGACAGAAGGAGAACCTGAGATCGAAGCGTCCCTGCGTACGACCGTCGGCAACGGCTACCGCAACCTCGGGCGGTTCGACGAAGCCGAAGAGCAGCTGCAGCGGGGATTGGCGCTGCGGCGCGAGCTGTTTGGCCCGAATCACGCAGACTCGATAGCGAGCTTCAACGCCATCGCTTTGCTCCGACAGAGCCAACAACGCTACGACGAAGCGGCCGCCATGTTCACTGCGGCCCTCGATGCTCGCATCGCACTACTTGGTTCTGAACACCCCGCAGTGGCGCAGAGCTACCAGAACCTCGGGCGTGTGGCGTTCCAGCAACAGCGCCTCGACGAAGCGGAGGCGCTGTACCTGAAAGTACTTCAGCGGCGAATCGCGCTGTATGGGGCGAAACACCAGGGCGTGGCCATGGTGCAATTCGATCTCGCTGAAGTTGCACGAGTTCGCGGTCGCCTGGAGGAGAGCCTCTCGCTCCATTCCACGGCTCTTGCGACGCGCAGGGAACGGCTCTCGCCACCGCACCCCGATCTCGCACGCTCGCTACGCGCTCTAGGAGAGATACTCACACTGCTGGGACGAACGGCCGAGGCGCAAGCGGCGCTCGCTGAGGCCGACGACATCGGACGCAGCCTGCGCGGAAACTAGGTCGTTTCTACCAGTTCCTTGTCGCGACAGTCGACACAGATACCGTGTGTCGCGTGAATGTCCGACGCTGCTGGGAAGAACTGCGCTACCGGAATCCAGGCACCTTCGGCAGTGCGAATGCGCTGGCACCAGGCACAGACACTCAGAAAGTCGCCGTCGCCGATCACCAGATCGAAGGCCGGGCTTCCTGGCTTCCACAACGCAACGATGGCTTCATAGAGTCGACTGCGGCGGGCCACGAGCTCATGGCGGTGTGCATTGAGCACCGCCAGATCATCAGCCGTCGGATCGGCGAGTTCCGGGAGCTCCCGATCGGCACCTTCTAGCTGAATGATGCGGCGCAGAGCTGCCGTAGCAGCCATGTCGTAGGCCGTTCGCGCCTCGTCGATACAGCCCATTTCGGAAAGCTTGCGGCCGAGGCTGCGCGCTCGCTGGATCAGTTCATCGTCTCGCAATCGTTGACGATACAGATCGATCAACTGTCGCCCGATGCGAGCTGCCTCCTCGGGATCGCCGTGAATGCGGGCGCGCCGCAGCTTCAACTCACAGACCATCGTGTTGTGAACAGGACGCCACGCCTCATCGACTTCCAAACGATCGTCGAGGGCTTCGAGTTCCACCACTAGGGCGTCGACGCGTTCGGGAAACAGCTGCACTTCGAAGCGTATTCGATTGCTGTGGGCACCAATCAGGACTGCACGCTTCTCTGGAGGGAGATCGTCCAGGCGTTCGATCTGCTCCAGCAGCACCTCGTGTGCAGCGGTCCAGTCTTCGTTGTACTCGTGGATTCGTGCCCACACCGCCAGCGCGGATGTCTCGACCACTTGCCGGTTGCGCGTGTCGCTGATCTCGGGCAGCAGCATCTCGGCCCTTTGCAACTCAGTGACGGCGGCGTCGACCTCATCGAGTTGCAGCAGAGCGTTGGCGCGCCGGACTCGTGCAAATGCCGTCGAGTACGGCTCTCGTATCTTTGCCGTCGCGCGCAACGCCATGCCGAGCAGCACGAGTCCCTCGAAGAAGCGACCTCTCGACGAGAAGGCCAGCGCCAGGTTTTCGAGGCACCCCAGCCAAAGGCGATCCTCGACGCTACGCCCTAGCTCGACTCCGCGTTGCCACAGGCGCTGCGCTTCCTCGGCATCACCTCCGTACCAGTGAGCAAGCCCCATCAGGTGCAGAGCGCGCCGCTGACCAACTCCGGCGCCTTGTTCGATCGCGAGTTCGAGCAAAGGTCGCAGCTCGACCGCAGGCACGTCGTCGATCTGCTCGGTGATCCATCGCAAACGGTCTGCATCATGGACAACGCTCACTGAATCCGCATGATCAGCGTATGCGCGAAGCGCTGCTTTGGGATCCCGATCGCGATCGCGGTCCAGAACCGATAGTGCTGTAGCGCTCGTCATGCTCACGGTGCCCCCTAGAAGCGACCGCATCGGTTACTCATCCGGGCGTCAGGGTTTCGACGATATCTGGTCGTATTGCTGTTGCGCCCAAGCCTCAGCTGTACGTTCGTATGTACCTTCGTACGTTGCGAGTCAGTCGCTCGCGTCGCTAGCGTAGTCGCGGCCCCGCAGGCAAGCAAATCCTGTCGGGTCGAAAACCGAAATCTCGAGAGTCGCTCGCAATGCCACTACTGCCTGCTGTCCAGTGTGATGACGATGTCGATCATCTCCGCACTGATGTCGCAACTTGCGTTGCCGCAATTGCCGCTGTCGCCGCACAGGAAGGGTTGCCGGCAACGGCCGCCAGCTTCTACGAGGACGGATCGGCACTCGTTGGCTCGGTCGGCGACTCGGTCATCAAGATCTTCGCGCCGTTCGACGAAGATCTCTGCAACACCGAACAGCGCGTACTCACTACGATCGACAGTCGCTTGACCTGTCCGACTCCAGCACTCGAGCGGCGCGGTACATTCGAGGGTTGGCCCTACATTGTGATGCGACGTCTCGACGGCGTTCCCCTTTCCAACATCTGGGACGACCTTCCCAGCACCGACAAGAAGCGGCTGTGTGCGGCGATGGGGCAAGCAACAGCAGAACTGCACCAGCTATCGACTTCGGCCATCGATGACATTCCGCCGCAATGGGAGTCGTTTCTGCAGCAGCAGCGCACGTCAGCGGTCGATCGCCAGCGCAAGCACCCGATTCCCGAACCATGGCTGGCTCAGATCGATCCATTCCTAGCGTCGGTACAGCTGCGAGAGTCCTCCCCAGTGCTCCTCCACACCGAGTTGATGCGCGCTCACTTCTTGGTCGAACAACAGCGCGGCGAATGGCAACTGAGTGGACTCGTCGACTTCGAACCAGCCATGATCGGCGCTGCAGAGTACGACTTTTCATCGGTAGGGCTGTTCGTGACATCTGGAGAACCCGGGCTACTTCGCACTTTCCTGCAAGCCTACGGCTACGGCGACAAAGACCTCGACGAACAGCTGCAGTACCGCGCCCTCGCCTACACGCTGCTCCATCGGTATTCTTGCTTGGCCTGGTACTTCCGCTTCATGCCGATGGAGGGCCTCGACACCCTCGAGCAGCTCGCGACACGCTGGTGGTGCTTCTAGGAGTTCGGCTACGAATTCGGCTAGACTCAACCCATGACAACAGCGAAGCAGCCAACCACGGATCCCAACGCGGCCGAGTTCATCGAGGAACTCGCACGAGCACTGCATATCTACGGCCTACCGTCGCATCGCCTCGAGGAGGCGCTGCGCGGAATGTCGCAAGAGCTGGCCGTGGACGCACAGTTTCTCGTGACGCCCACCGCGATCGTTTCGTCGGTCGGGACCACGACGCATCTTGCACGCATCGATCAAGGGCAGACGCACCTGGAACGCCTTGCCGATGTGAATCGCATCATGAGCAATGTCCGCAAGGGGCACGTCACCCCTGCTGAAGGTACTCAGCAGATTCGCCGCTTCGACACACAGCCCGCACGTTATGGCGTCGTCGCTACTATCCTCGCGTTCGCGTTGGCTTCCGCCAGCGCCGCCGTGTTCTTCGGCGGCGGCTGGCGCGAAAGCGTCAGCGCTGGGTCCATCGGCGCCACGATCGGCTGCATCTCGATGCTCGCGGGGAGCCGTCCCCGTCTCGTCCGACTGTTGCCGACGTTCTCCGGCTTCTTGGCCGCGCTCGGCGCTCACGTCCTCGCCACCCAGCTACAGCCAATGTTCGGGTTCTTGGCAACGCTCGCGGGCTTGATCATCTTGATACCGGGACTCTCTCTAACGATCGCGATGAGCGAACTCGCGCACAATCACTTGGTCAGTGGCACTGCGCGGCTCGTCGGATCCACGATCACGTTCCTACAGCTTGGCTTCGGCGCGGCGATTGGTTGGAAACTCGCGCCCATGTTCTGGCGGGAAATCACGATGGTGGACCCGGCGCCGCTGCCGCAGTGGTGGCAGTGGATCACGCTACTGGTAGCGACCGCGTCGTTCGTCGTGCTCTTTCGCGCCCACCCGCGTGACTACCTGAGCATCCTTTTGGGTGCCACCGTCGCCTACGCGGCTTCGCGCTGGGGCAGTGAGACCTTGGGCCCAGAGATCGGCATGGCGATCGGCGCGTGGGCCCTCGGCTGTGCCAGCACCCTGTTTGCACGAGCAACTCATCGCCCCGCCGCGATCCCGTTGCTCCCTGGCCTACTGCTGCTCGTCCCAGGCAGTCTGGGACTGCGCTCGCTGCAGGCCCTGGTCGGAAACGATGTGTCTCTTGGCGTCCAATCCGCTTTCACAATGACGCTGTTTGCCGTGTCGCTAGTGACGGGGCTGTTTCTCGCCAATCTGACGCTGCGTCCCCGGCAGCTGTAGCGCTGCAGCTCGGCTACGAGCCACGCGCGCTAGTTGGAGTGCAACTGTCGTCACTCCTCGGTAGAATCTCGCACTTCGAAGGACAGTCCAATACAAGAGGAGTAACACCGATGGTCAAGCGCGTCGACTGGTACTACCACCGCAACGGCTGAACGAGCTGCACTCGATCTCAGGAGTTCCTGAGCGAAGCTGACGTAACGATCAAAGAACAGGTCGACGCCAAGAAGGAGGTCCGTGACCGCGCGGGGGCACTAGAGGTCCTCAGCAAGGCGAATCGGATCATCACGTGTCGTGGCAAGAAGATCGTCGAGTTCGACATGAAGAACGAACCGCCCGCACAAGACGAGCTGTTGAAGACCGCTCTCGGCCCGACGGGGAACCTGCGAGCACCAACCATCGCTTGCGGCAAGACGGTGATCGTTGGCTTCCATCCCGATGCGTACGGAGAAGTGCTCAGCTAGAGCACACTCACTGCGAGACGCGCTACCATTTGGTCTACTCGGCCAGATCGAAGATCACCTGCAGCCGCACGAAATCGACATCCGATACCGTGATGCGCATCGGTCCACCCTCCGTGAACGAGAAGCTGCGGCGACGCACGGTGACCGTGGCGGTTGCACCATCGATCTTGACGCGGCCGCCGATCTTGCGAAACGGCAGGAAGCCTGTGACGTTGAACTGGTCGACGGCGATCTCGAGTCCGCCGTGGCTGACACGCACGATCGTGGCGTCGTGCTTCTCGCCGATGTGTGGCTCCATTAGCTGGCAAACCTTGAGGTCATTGACGGCGCGTTCGACCATGTCAGCGACGCTTGCCTGCAGTGTGCTCTGACTCGCTTGGGCGTTCAGGTCTCGGGTCAGTGCGCCTGCTTTCAGCTCTGCCTCGGCTTCTTCCGGCCTGGACTCGATTGCGTAGAGCCAGCGGTGCACGACGAGATCGGGATAACGGCGAATCGGCGAAGTGAAGTGGAGGTAGGCCTCGCGTGCCAAGCCCCAATGCTGCGCAACGTCTTCATGATCCTTGACCTGATAGTCGGCGCGTTCGACGAGGCCCATGATGCGCTGAATCAGCGCTTCTGAGTTCGGCCGACTGCGCACGAGACGGACCAGGTTGCCGATGTCGCGTCCCGTCAGGCGATCCTTCTTCGGCACCCTGACCTTGAACTTCTCCAGCATCTTGGCCAGTGCCGCGACCTCTTCCGGATCCTTCTCGGGATGAACACGGTAGATCGTGGGTAAGCCACGCGTGCGGAAGGTATCCCCGACGGCCTGATTGGCTGCGAGCGCAGTCTCTTCGATCAGGGTCTGCGAGAAATAGTTCGGTGCGACGACGATACCAACAACCTCGTGCTTCTCGTTGAAGACAAACTTCTTCTCCACCGATTGCATGCGCAGCGATCCCGCTTGATCGCGCAACGATTGCTGCGTGCGGGTCCAGCGCCACAACAGGCGAAGTACTGGCTCGAGGAAACGGATCGCCTGCGTCTCTTCAGTGTCCTTGTCGTCGAGCAGCTCTTGCACGACTCGATACGTGCAGCGGTACTTGCTACGAATCACCGTCTTGGCGACGCGCGAATCAACTCGCTGCCCCTTCGGCGTGAACTCCATGAACACTGAATGGGCCAAACGATCGCGATCTGGCACCAATGAGCAGAGGTGATTCGAGATCTTCTCCGGAAGCATTGGAATGACCTGATCCGCGACGTAAACGCTGGTGCCGCGCTCCAGCGCTTCGTCGTCGAGTGCCGTTCCGGGTTGCACGTAGTGGCCAACATCGGCGATATGGACGCTCAACTCTACGTTGCCGTTGGGCAGCTCTCGCATCGAAATCGCATCGTCGTAGTCCTTCGCGTCGTCCCCGTCGATCGTGAAAATCAACTGGTCGCGAAGGTCCTCACGCCCCTCGAAATCCGCCGGGTCTGGGTCATCGGGCAGCTGCGCCATCTCGCTCTTGACGTCATCGGGGAACACCGTGCGGACGCGAAAGGAGTGCAAGAGCTGCATCTCTTCCGACTCTTCGTCATGGTACGGCCAAGGACCGGTGTCCATCGGCCCAAAGGCAGGAGGGCGTCGTCCCGGCACAGCAGTAGTGGCGCCTACGTCACCCAGCTCCTCGGCGCTCAGATCGTCGCCGCTGCGCTTCAGCGTCCAACCAGACTTCTGCGGCGCCTCTTCTTCCACCTCGCCGCCCAAGGCCCGCTGCAGGTCTTGGAAGCTACCGAAGCCTTGGGATTTCTGCGAGTCGTCGCCGGACGACGAGCCTCGCTTCGATTTACTCATACTGCATCGCTCCAAAGTCTCGAAGAGGTGAGATCGACTGCTGGCCACGACGCGCCCGCGTCGATGGCTTGCCTTGAGATTAGTGCAGGTATTGTCGTGTGGGGTACGCCGGGGCGCAATCACTTCCCCGTGGTCGCAGGGGGCTTCTCGACGTAGACCTTGAGCTTGGCGAGCAACCCCTCGTTGGCGCTGATGAAGTACTTCATCAGCGCGGAAAGCTCCTCGGAATCGCTATATCCAATCCCATAGGACCTCACTCTTGTCCGAGTCTCCGAAAGAGCGTCGAAGACGATTGTGTTCGAGAGCTTGTCGGCATCCTTTTGCAGGACCTCAGGCCAGTTCGAGCTGAGTTCGGCGCGCAACGTCAGCAACTCTTCGGGTACGTAGCCGAGAATATGCAGCGTGTTGGTTCCCGGCGCACCGATCTCACCGTCGTCGTAGCGCGTCAGGATCTTGCCGTCCACACGCAAATCCACCTTCGCCTTCTTTGCCGCCCAGGCCTCCCAACCTTCTTGCGTCGAGTAGGCATGCCAGACTCGAGCAACAGGAGCCTCCAGCACGGCTTCCTGGACCAACACCAACTCACTTGCAGCGGTCTTCAGGATCCGACTCGAGATTGCCTTCGGCGCTGCTTCTTTTGGGTCGGAGGCTGCAAAGGTATAGCCGGCGACAGCACAGCCGAGGGCCAACACGAAGACGATGACCTTGCCAGGGACAGCCATACGATGCCTTCTCTCGATCGAAACGTACTAGAAGTGATAGCTCACGGCCAAGGAGATGAAATCGTCCTCGCTGAGCGCACGGGCCACGCTATCAGAATCTGTATTCAGAAAAAGCCTGGCGGTCAGCTCTACGAACCAGCTGTCGCCAACGCGGCGCTCGGCCTCGATGCTCACAAGCGTCTCCGGTGACTGTAGGTCCACGACCGCTCCGGCCAAGATCGCAGTATCCTGGGCGTCCTCGAGTGACCACCGGGCGCCGACAAAAACATCGTGGTCGAACGCAGTCCTCGGCGATCGCCGCGATCGGTCGTCGACCAATAGCTCAGACAGGATCCCCAGGTTGCCGTAGCCGTCAATGAACTGAAAGAACGTGTACTCGAATCCTGCGACTGCGGCGAAGAACCGGCGCTGGTCGTCGTCGCGCGAGATTGCCTCGAGCTTGCACAACCAAGCATCGCGAGTCCATTGTACGTCGACGCCGGTCTGATCCATCAGGGCGTAATGAGGACGTAGGACGGTGCCAGACGCCCGGACTTCGGGCACCAACGTCGGCTCGCGACTCGTCCCCGAGAAGTGCGACAGACCAACGTCGAAGTCACCGAGCGAATGGGCCCAGCGCACGGCCCAATCTTGATGCCCTTCATCAGCGCTGGACTCGTAAGTAGGGTTTGAGCTGATCGGAAACGGGCCACGCAGACGCTCCTCGTTGAAGGTGCGCTCTCGAAAGTACGGAAGGTAGAAGAGATCCAAAGCTCCCCACTCTCCCTCGAGAGTCAGGTTGACCATCGGCTGCCCCAGCTTCGCTTCTTCATCGATGTCCTCGACACCGTCGGTCTGGTTGATGACGTCCACGAGATGGCGTGACTCTGTGACACCCCAGAAGACTTTGCCGACGCCGGCGAGCAACGTGAAGCTGTCACCGAGATACAACCAATGCAACTCACGAAGGTCAGCGTGGGTGCGATCATCGTCATTGCTGTCGACGCGGACGAATGGAGTCGCAACGACTCGCTGTAGACCATCCTGCCACTCGTAGACGATCTCCGGCTCGACAGCAACCGACACCGACAACGGGTCGTCGTCTTGATCGGCGAACCTTGGGTTTGCCGGGAACGCACGCAGCTCACCGGTGACAACACCTGAAAAGTCAAAGACGCCACCTTGCGGCGCCTGGCAGCCGACCATGACAAGGAGAGCGGTAGCCAATAGCGCTCGCATCAACGCGCGCGCTTCAACTTGGCTGGAGTGAACGCGGAATCAGTCAGTTTCAGCCCTAGCTCCCACTCCTGAAACTGCAGAAGCGTCTGCTTGCCGTTTTGGTGATTGACCATGTTCATGCTGTCGGGGCGCCAATACTTCTCCGCGTACTTCTTGTAGCCTCCGTAGGTCAGCGTCTTCAGCAACGAATCCTTGCGGTCATAGAACTCGATCTTCTGCACCCGATACTCAGCCTTGTCCCACCAGACGATTTGCTTCTTGTATCCAGAGTTCTTGTAGCGCGGAATTCTACGAACGACGAAGCAATCCTGGCCGTCGACCTTCTCCTCTTTCAGAAAGGCGTACTCGTACTTGCCAACCTCTTGGGCCAACAAATCCTCGAACGCGAACTCGGAGCCTACGAACGGGCCCGACTTGTTCGCGGATGAAATTCGTTTCACCCGCTTCAGCGCCGGTAGAAACAGCCATTGATCATCTGGATCGAGCACCTTCGTGTGTGACAACAGGGCCGTGCCTTTGATGTCGCGCGGGGAGTCGAAGATGACCAGCGACTTGTCCCCCAGCTTCTCGTCCGTAACTTCGAGGCTTTGCCGGCGCAGCTCGCGCGTCGTCTTGCTCCCATGGCGATTCTGCAAGACCATCTGCAGCTTACTCTTGCTGCCTTGCCAGCCAAGATCGCGGGCCTCTGCTTCCTTTGCGATCTCGAGGCCCTTCGATTGCGCGTCTGACTGCGCTTGCGCCATGAGCGGCGACGTGATCACCGCTATCGCCAACGCCGCGTAGGCGACGGGGGTCATCGTCAGCTTCATGAAACGGCTCCTTCCGGGGTTTCGCTTTCAGCACTGTGTGCGGTTGTTTCGACGACGTCACTGCCTGGCGCGGTCCGGTCTCCCTTGTCGAACGCTAGCAGCAGCGCTGGCAGCAACAGGAAGTCAGCAATGAATGCACAAGCAATCGTCAAAGACGTCAGCACACCCATATACGATGTAACTCGAAAAACACTCAATCCAAGCATCGCAAATCCGATCGACAACACAATCGTTGTCACGAAGATCGCACTCCCTGCATGGCGGAAAGCGTAGCGGAGTGAATCTGCCGCATCATCCCCGCGGCGACGGGCACGGTTGTACTTCGACAGGAAGTGCACAGTGTCGTCGACGATGATCCCCAGCGACAACGGACCGACGACCGAGATCGCGAATCCAATCGTGCCCTCGACATAGCCCCAGACTCCGAAAGCCATCAATGCCGGCGTCAGGTTGGGCATCAAGCTGAGAAATCCAAGTCGGACATCGCGAAAGACCAGAAACAGTACGAGCGCAATCAGTGACAGTCCGAGAGTCCCGCCGATAACCATCGCCCACAAGTTGCGATGCGTGATGTTCGTAAACATCAAAGCCGTCCCGCTGGGACCGATGACTTCGAGGCCCTTCTCGCGCAGCCAGGTCTGAGAGAGCTCGCCGTCGACGGCCAAAACCGAAGTAGCCACGTTGCCGTAAGTCACATCGACTCGAACGGATCTCTTGTCGATATCGATCTCGTCATTCAGGTCGAGCCCGTACGGTAGAGATAGCTCGTACAGCAATAGGTACTGCGAAGCGAGCTCCTGCGAATCGGGCAATCGATAGTACGACTCGTCGTCGCCATGCATGTTCTTGTTCAGACGCTTCATCGTGTCCGCGAAGCTCCGCACATGCGCCACCCCGGGGCGTGCTCGCAGCCATTCGGTGAACTCTTCGAGTTTGCCGAGGAACTCTGGATCACAGATCCCCTGCGACTCGCCAGAGTCGATCGAATAGCTGTTCACGAACAGCCCACCGATGGTGTCGACTGCAAAGTCAGCGGACCTCCGAAACTCCATGGACTCATCGAAGTATTGCCAGAACTTGTCTGAGATCGTCAGCCGTCCCATCCCGGCGATCAAGCCTACCGAGAACAGCGCCACGACGATCGCCAACGGGCGGCTGTGGGCAATCACCCATTCGCCCGTTGCGATCGCCCAGCGCGTCGACAGCGTCAAGCGCCCGCCACTCGAAGCGGGAAGAATCGCCAGGAAGGCTGGCAGCAACGTCATCGAGAAGGCCCAGGCGAACATGACGCCACCGGCAGTCACGTTGCCAAGCAGGCGGTATGGTGGCGACTCGCTGAGGTTAAGACTGAGGAAAGCGATCGCTGTTGTCACACTGGTCAAGAACACCGGCATCGCGTTGAGGCGCAACGACTCGATCAAAGCCTCTCGCCGAGAGTGACCGCTGCGCAGTTGATCGAGAAACGTGATCAAGATGTGAATCGAGTCCGCAACAGCGAGGGTCAAAACGATCGTTGGCGCAGACGCGCTCGCGGGATCCAGCATCCAGCCCAGTAGCCCAACGACACCCAGAGTCACGAGCACCGAACAGAAGATCACCGCGAACATACCTACGGTGCTAACGATCGAGCGCAGCAAGATCGTCGTTGCGAGCACCAGCGCGGCGAACAACAGCGGCATCACGAACGGCATGTCGCGCTCGGGGGCTTCGGCAAAGGCTGTGTTCGCTGGAATGACGCCGGAACTATGGAAGGTGTGATCCGGGTACTTCTCACGGTACTCCGCAACCATACCCCGAATGTGCGTGATCGCCTGCTTCAGTTCGGTGCTGTCTTTGCCGGGAAGCACGACCCGCACGTTCACTGCAGTCGTGCGCCGGTCGTCTGTGATGAGGCGACGTGCGATGATCGGTTCGGACGCGGACACGCGGTCTGCGCGCGCAGCAATCGCTTCTGTAATGTCGCCGTCGGGAACTAGGTCCTCGACGATCAGGTCATCGCCCTGTGCCCAGGTGTGCTGAAAGTTCGACAGAGAGTCGACGCGTTGGGAGAACGGGATCTGCCAAGAGTCTTCGGTGAGGTCGCGGACCAATGACAGCGTGCGCTCCGTGAAGACATGCTCCCCCTCGGGGGGCTGCACCAGGAAGACCACGTTGTCGTTCGTCGTGTAGATGTGCTCGATCGCGTCGAACGCCTTCAGGTCCGGATTCTCACCGGCGAAGAAGACGCGGTAGTTCTGCGCGAGCCGCACATCTTTGATGCCAACCGCCAACAAGGCGACGACGCCGAGCGACGCGAAGAACACCAACCAGCGACGAGCAATCACCCATTCGGCGTAGCGGATGACCGCCGGCGCCTTCGTCTCTGACTCCATAAGATCCTGTCCTTCCAAAGGCAACAGTCTCTATCACAGTTACAGTTTATGCACCAAAAAATGCTACTTCCGCTGCGCCATCCACTGCTCGAGGTCAGCTGCAGCGTCGACGCCGATGTCGGCAATCGTCGTCTGCGCGAGCACTGCTTCCAATGCTTCTTCGGCGTCACCAAGCACGCGGGTGATCCACTCCTTCACCGAGCCGGCGATCGGACACTTCTTCTGCGGGGCATGAAGCGCAAACAACGTGTCGTGCTCGGCCAGTCGAAACACGTCACGTAGAGAGATCGTTTGCGGATCAACGACGAGGCGCGCTCCCCCATGGACACCTGCCTGGGTCTGCACCCAGCCCTCGCCAACGAGCAGCGCGAGCATCCGGCGAATCACCGCCGGATTGGTATCGACCGACTTGGCCAGCATCGCTGAGCTCAGATACTCCTGAGGCACCACCGACAGGCAGACCAGAATATGGGTCAGTACTGGGAATCGCGTGCATTGCGCCACGGGCGCTCTCCTTCCACTAACCGTAACATACACAGTTACGGTTAGCGGCGGCAAGGCAAATCCGGGAAAAGAGCTGTAAGACGCGGTGGCGATTGGCCTCGCGGTGCCCACGACTCTGCAGGTCATTCAGTTCAGGGGCAGGGGGTGTAAGCCGCGCAGTGGAGGGCGTCGACGGTTGGGTCCCAGCCGCACGTCGACGGCCCAACCAGCGGAATGGTCGGCGAGCCAAACAGCGCGTTCAGCAGCGCGATCACGTCGACGAGGTTCAACCCCCCATCGTCGTTGCCGTCGCAGGCATCGTCGCAATCGATCGGCGGCGGCGTCGTCTGCGGGAACAGATTGCCCAATAGGACGATCGCATCGCTGAGGCTAAAGCTCCCGTCCCCACTGCAATCGCCTCGCACGAACTCAGGCGCCGTTGTGTCTATGATCAAGTCGTCGAACACAAACGTATTGTCAGTGCCTAGCTCGATGATCTCGACGCGCTTGATGCCAATGCCCGCAGTCACGCTGAGTGGTGCAAAGACCATCGTCGTCACCGTCGCGCTGGCCAATTCAAAATCATTCTCATCGTAGGCGCGCATCTCGAACGTCGCGGGGGACTGCCCACCCGCCACCGAGATCGTCACACCGCTGACCGGCATGTCGAAGTGGATTTGTTGCGGGTCTGTCGGCAGATGCCCGTTCGAGAAGTTGGCCTGGCGGTTGAACGCAAGAAAATTGCTACCGCTTTGGGCTGGCACACCGAAGCTGGAACCATCATTGAGGATGCCGCCTCCGGTGCCGGTAGCGAAGCCGCTGAAGTGCACTCCCCAAGCCGAGTAGGTCTCGGTCAGGGCGGTCGTCGAGCTGAAGTTCACGGGTGCAACGATCGGCAGTCCGCTGGCATCGACATCGAAGTTGATGACAACCGGTCCCGCGCCAGGAGCAACCGTCGCGAGGGCAATGGCCATCGCGAGAGTGACAACGGCGAGTGTCCCTGGTTGCAGAGGCCTGAATAATCGGAGCCAGCATGATGGGAGCCAGAATAATCGCAGACTGCGTACTGGGAGCCTGCGCAATGACTGCTTGCCAACTGCCCACTTCACGAAAGAACGGATCGGCGGCATCGATCCTCTCCTCTCCCCACAACCACCGCTCCAGTATCGCGCGAACCCGCACGATCTCAAGCATGGCGTCGGGTCAGCGCTGACAAACCGGCAACCCAGATTATTGTTAGTATTTGGGAGCGTGGGGTTTACGTCGAGCTACGACGAATACTGCCGAGCAGCGGTAAACAGACGAGAAGGAACGCTAGCGCGAAAATCGCGCCGAACGTCCCCAAGCCGGTCGGGTAGCCGTAAACGTCAATCAAGGCACCTAGTAACAGGCCGAGGGCCGCAAACAGCAGCCGCACCCCAAGGCTCGACAGCGAGTTCGCAGTCGCTCGAAGCTCTGCTGGCACGCGTTCGTTGAGGGCAGCCTTGATCACGACCTGCGTCAGTCCACGACCGATCTGGAACGTCGCGCCGAAGAGCAAGCCCCCGCCGATCGCGATCCAGATCGGGACATTGGTGAGCGCGCAGGCGGCCATCCCGAGATAGCCGACGATGGGAACGATCCCGATGATCAAGACGACTCGAGATGCCCCCAGCCTTTTCTCGATCCGATGCGCGTAGTGTCCCGTCACGGCGACGATGAGGTTGTACCCCGCCCAAGCGAAGCCAAAGAACCATAAACTTATCCCTAGCTGTTCCCAGTAGCCCTGAAACACCCAGACGGCGAGCAATGTCGACAACCCATAAGCGACCAGCGCTAGGAACGACTGGCGCAAGATCGGCGTCGTACAAAAGATGACCCCAAAGATGCGCCCAAAGTTCTCGCGATGTTGCCACTGCGCTTTGGCGCGCGGCGGCTCGACCAACGTCACAGCGACCAAGAGTGGCAACCAAGCGACGACAGCATTGAGGAATGCGGGCCACCAGAGTCCTGCCAAGACCAGCGCCCCGCCAATGGGAGCCGCAACGGTCTCCCCCACTTGCGACCAGAACAGGCGACGACCGAGGATGCGCGTCGTTCGCTCTGGTTCACCAAGTGCAGCTTCCGTGTCGTAGAGCAGAGCAACATCACTGCCCGAGAAAAAGCTCTGCCCGAGGGCTGCCAGAACTTCGAACACGACGAAGCCAGAAAACGACGATGACGTCGCCAGGACCGTGAAGGCGAGGCCGTGAAACACTCCAGCTACGATCAGAGAGTTGCGACGGCCGCAAAGGTCTGCGATGTATCCGGACGGAACTTCGAACACGACAATGCAGACCGCAAAGATCGCCTGCAGCTGGAAGACTTGCTCCATGCTCAGACCGTACTGCCGCAAGAACGGCACGATCACCGGCATGATCAACAGGAACATCCACAGGCTGTTCAGGAACAGCACCTTCGAGATGTTTGCGCGCAGACGCTCGGGACCCACCGACAACTCATGCCTCTCTCGAGTGCGGCCGGCAGCCGCGCCTGACTAGCGGATCTTCTCCAGTGTCTTGCCCAACTTGAAGCCGTCGGCGTAGCCAGGCTTGGTGACCCCATTGACGAGAAGCACTGATTTCATCGGTCCGTCGACATCCTTGACGAAGAAGACAACGACCCGTCCCGCCTTGCCGGGCAAGCGATAGAGGTTCAACGTCTGCCCCTCGTGGTGAACCACTCGATCGGGCTCACCGACCGCATCGCGTACCCATGCGAAACTCTCGAGGTAAGCAATCTCGCGAAAGAGCTGCAAGCGGCGGGCGCGAACGAAGACACTCATCATCGCTTCCCGGACCAGGTCTACTTCGCCCCGCATTTCTCGCTGTTGTTGCTCATCGACCTCGCCGGCTGTCTGCCACGACTGCGGCGGGCCTTCCATCCATTGCTTGCGTTTAGTGATCTTGGCCGGCCCATTCTTCGGAATCACCCACACTTGCTGCTCGAGCCCGAGCGCGCACGAGCCTGACATCGTCAACAACAGCTGCTTGGCCACGTAGCCTGTACCCTTGCCGTTCTTGACAGCCGTGGCGCGGAAGAAGTCAGGCTTTCCTTCGCTTGCCTTCACAGACCAGTGCTGTAGTTGATCGGCCGCATCTTGAACTTGCGCGATGATCTCGCCAAAGATCTCCGGTGTCTTCACAACGATCCCGCCTGTAAGCACCCGCACCAGCTGCAACGCTGACAAGTCACTTCGGAGATCGAGCAATTGGTATGCATTGTCCGCACGCAACTCGTAGCCAATGCCAGCGGCGCGCTCGTCTGCGTTCGCCAATACCAAGTAGGGGAAGCGATCGCGCATACCACGCGGCCCCCGAAAGAACTCACGATGCTCCTTCGGCGGCAGGTACTTGAAGTTCAGCGTGACCGGCGTCCAACGGCTCATCTTACGCCGATGCGGAATCTTCGCCTGCCGCTTGTCGGTCGTAGCGGGCTTTGGTGTGTCGGGTTTCGCCGGTTTCGTGGTTGGCTTGCCCGGCGCCGGCGGCTGCGGCCGCGAGGTCGACTCTTGGCCGCGTGTTGGATCGCTTGCCAGCAAGAGCAACGGCAGTAGCAGAAGTAGCATCCAACGGCTGGATCGTGTGGTGGAAGTCATGGTGTCTCGTTTCATTCTACTGCGGCCATCTCCAAGCCCCAACGCTTCACGCTGCAAACAACCTTGGATCGCTTCGCCGGAGCGCGTCCTGACTTGAGCTCCTAGGGGTACGCCCATCGCTAGCCTACGACGCTGCGACTCGGCTATTCACTTCATCGCACTCCGTTGCCGCAGAAACAGCTCAGGGAGCGAGCCGCCGCTAGAAGGGCTTTACCCAAACCAGGTATCCGGCGCAGCCGCCCAATGCAACGATCAGCCACCACCATACGGTCGAGAGCCCCGGCTTGCGACTGATCAGCGCAACGCTGCCTCCCAACGCCAGCCAGATCCCCATCTTCGCCAGCAGCCAACCGTCGGTAAGCTGAATGGTGTCCTTCATCTTCACCTGGAGGCCGAAGCCAGCCACGATGATGATCACAAGCCCGATCCCGTGCCCAACCACAGCGAGGAAGCGCGCGGCACGACTGCCCCCTTCGCCAGACCGGGCGCAAGCGATCAGTGCACCCAACGACATGAACGTCAGCAGGATCCCGACTAGGTGTAGGACTCGATAGACCGTCTCAGACACGGGACTTCCTTTCGCGAAGCGGTTTCTCGGCAAGGCCACCTCCACGGGTGAGGCGCCGCCTGGATCGCGAACAGTACCGCCTTCGGCACAATCTTCCTACCCACGCTTCAGGGTCGCCAGCGGTGCAGCGCGCAGCGCCGGCACGAGTGCGCCGAGGCCAGCGGCAGTCGCCAGCACCGATGCCAGGCCGATCGTCACCGGCAGCGCAGCGATCGGTAGCGAGCCACGCAGCTCCAGAATCGAGTCCAAGAACACTCCAGCCAGCACATAGGCGCCTCCGGCACCCACACAACCCGCCACGAGACCGACAAGGGCGAACTCGAAGCCAAGGATCGTCACGATTTGTCCGCGGCTGACGCCGAGCGCTTTCAGCAGGGCAACCTCCGCTGCACGGCGCAGCTGCGTCGCGGCGATCGCGCCGCCGAGGATAAAGATTCCGACTGCGATCGTGAACGATCCCAACAAGCGCACGCCCGCCGCGAGTGTCGTCATGATCGACTGCACCCGCTCGAGGATACCCCGGACCCGAATGACGGTGACGTTAGGGAAGTCGGCCGCGACCACCCTCTGCAGCTCCTGTTCGGCTGCATCATCGAGACGGATGCCAATCATGCGCACTTGCGGCGCGGCAGCCAGGGAACCGGGCTCGGCAACCAAGAAGAAGCTGATCGCGAAGCTCTGCCAGTCGATCGCGCGCAGGCTGGTGACCTCGAAGGACTTGCGGACACCGTCGATGTCGAATTCGAGGACCGAGCCAAGACCCGCGCCAATGTCGACGGCAAAGTCGGCATCGAGACTCACTTCATCGACTGCAGGTTTGTGCCACAGTTTGCCGGCGACGATTTCCTGATGACTCGGAATCGCGTCGAACCAAGTGATGCGCTGTTCGCGAGTCAGCGCCCACGGCGCGCGCCGACGCCCCGCCGCGTCGCTTTGCAATTCTTGGATGCCTTTGCCATCGATACTGCGCAGCCTCGCCATGACGACGGGCACCGGCTGCACGCTCGCGGTGTCGATCGCTGCCAAGCGACTCTCGAGCGCCGGCCACTGCTTGGGCTGCACATCCCAGAGGTACGTGCTGGGCGCACGGGCTGGCAGCGCGGACCGCAGCTGCCCACCCAGTCGATCCTCCACCAGATACAGTCCCAGCACGACGAGCACGCCAAGACCCAGCGCCACTGTGCCACCCACGACGCCGGCAGCCGGGCGACCCAACGCTGCCACTCCGGTGCGGATGGCCGGGGAAAGACGATGGCGCGGCACCCGCGAAGAGGCGTACATCAAGAGTCGCGCACCGATCCAAAGCAGCCCCGAAACACCGACGACGATGCCAGTGAAGGCGGCGGCGAAGGCGGTGTCTGCGCCTTGCAGCGCTGCGGTTGCAAACAGCGTCACGACAATCGCGATCGGCGCCGCGATGCGCACCGCCCACGGCAGCGGCAGCGGCTCAGCAGATGCGCGCAAGACCCGCGAGGGCGGCACGCGCCAGATCGCGAGCAGTGGTGGGATCGCAAAGCCGGTCGCGACGAGGATTCCGAGACCCGTCCCACGCAAGACGACGCCGATGTGTAACGGCGTCCGTTCGACGGCCGCAAACGCGTCCGCGAGCCAGCCAGGGACAAACGCAGCCAGCAGGCCACCGGCGACCGCGCCGACCAAGCTGGCGCAGACGGCGAAGAAGATCACCTGTCCGACATATGCCAAAACCAGGTCTCGCTGCCGCACACCCAAGCAACGTAGCGTGGCCAGCGCGGGCGTGCGACGCGCAATCCAGGTCCGAATCACTTGGGCGATGCCAAGTCCACCCAGCAACAGAGACAGCAAGGCAACCAACCCGAGGAAGCGTTCGAAACGACCGATCGCTTCGCGCACGGCCGGCTGCGCATCGACATAGGTCTCGATCTGCAAGTAGTCCGCCTCGGGGAGCTCTTCTTTCAGGCGCACTCCCAGAGACTGCAGCGCCGCGCGCTCGACGCCCGGTAGGTAGAACAGCGCCTTGTAGCGCACCCGACTTCCAAAGCCGAGCAGTGCGGTGCGGTCGAGCCCAGCGCGGTTCATCAAAACCTTGGGGCCGAGAGAAAGCGAGAAGTCCAAGCGCTCCGGCGCCGCCGCGATCGTGCCGGCGATCGCAAACTCGGCGCCGCCGATGCGCAGCGTATCACCAACAGCGAGCGCAAACTCTCGGAGCAGCTCAGGCGCAACGACGACGTGGTTCGGCGTCAGCAGCTGCGGCAGTGGCAGCGCCGGCTCCAACGCAAGCGTGCCGTAGAATGGATAGCGGCCGTCCAGCGCCCAAACTTCGACCAGGCGCGCTTGCGCAGTTTCTGGCACCGACGCCATCGTCGGCAGCTCGACGACATCGCAGCGTTCCCGGCCGTTGAACTCTTCCCGTTGTGCCAGCGCGTCGGGCAATGGACGCCGAGACTCGACAGAAAGATCCGCTGCCAGTAACGCGCGCGCTTGCAGCTGGAGCGTTTTGTTGATGTCTTGTACCAGCGACTCGACGCCGACGACCCCGGCCACTCCCGCGGCCAAGCAGCCGACGAAGAACGCCAATCGGCCAAAACCCCCGCGGACTTCGCGCGCGGCCAGCTTGAGTGCGAACGGCAGCTTCATGCCTTGCCCACCGCACCTGGCTGTTGCTGCACGTTGTCACGGTCGTCGCGAACAACGCGACCGCCCTCGAGATGCAAACGGCGGTCGGCTTGCGCCGCAATCTCACTGTCGTGAGTCACCAACACCAACGTAGTCCCAGCCGCCTCTCGCAAATCCAACAGCTGCTGCAAGACGCGAATTCCGTTGGCGCGATCGAGGTTGCCCGTTGGCTCGTCGGCAAGCAACAGTCGCGGGCGAGTCCCGAACGCGCGGGCCACGGCGACCCGCTGCTGCTCTCCGCCAGAGAGCTGACTGGGGTAGTGGTGGGTCCGCGCCGCCAGGCCGACAGCGGTCAGCAACTCGCGACTACGCGCGGCCGCATCGGCGACGCCCAGCAACTCCAGCGGCACCAACACGTTCTCGAGCGCAGTCAGGTTGTCGAGCAGCTGGAACGACTGGAAGATGAAGCCGATCTCGGTGCGGCGAAGCGCCGCAAGACCATCTTCGCGCAGCCCCGTCAGATCCTGTCCCGCCACCACGACCCGCCCCGAAGTCGGCCGATCAAGACCTGCCAACAACCCCAACAGCGTCGACTTACCGCTGCCCGAAGGACCAATCACGGCGATGAACTCACCCTCGGCAACCTCGAAGCTCACATCGTCGAGGACCGTAACTGGCTCCCCGGCACTTTGGAAGACGCGACGGAGTTGCTCGCATCGCACGATTGGTTCTGGTGACATCGTTCCTTCAGGTCCGCTGTTGTCAGGTCCGCTGTGGTCCGGAGTAGACCCCGGAGACTTGCCTCTTCGTCGCCGCAGCTATCTTCAGTGAGGCACGCGGCCCCTGTTGCTGGTGCGCAGCACCATAGACGCGGTGCTGCCGCGTGAAAACCTCGTTGATCGCATGTCTTCGCCGTGGGTCGGAAAGGATCCTTCTTGCTCAGCGACTACAACACGCGCAAACGCGCCCGCCTGTTTGGTTTCGTCGTTTCTGTAGCGCTAGTTTCAATCCTGGGGTGCGCTCCTGACGGCGAAGAACAGCGGGTCGAACAGCGCAAGAATCCAACTGCGCCAACAGCCCCAGCAACGACCGGGCCACTCGTCGCATTCCTCGGTGACAGCATCACGGCTGGCCTCCACGTCGACGAAGCGCAAGCGTTCCCGGCTGTTCTCGCCACGGAGATGCGGTCGGCGGGGACGCCGATCCGGCTGCTGAACGCCGGGCGTAGCGGTGACACGACCGCTGGTGGCTTGGGCCGCGTCGATTGGATCCTCGCCCAGAAGCCAGACTGTGTGGTCGTGGAGTTGGGCGGCAACGACGGCCTCCGTGGACAGCCGATCGCAGCGATCACCGAGAACTTGCGCCAGATCCTGAAACGTATTCGCGCGGCGGGAGCGACGCCGCTGCTGTTGGGTATGCGCATTCCGACCAACTATGGCGGCGAATACGCCACCGAATTCGCGGCGCTGTACGCAGCTCTCGCGGCAGAGCTGCAGGTCGCATTCGTCCCGTTCTTCATGGAGGGAGTCGCCGGCGATCCCGCACTCAACCTACCTGACGGAATTCACCCAACCGTGGCGGGTCACCGCAAGTTGGCACAGAATCTGATCGAACCCGTCACCGCCGTCGTCAGGTCGGCAACTGTCAAGTCGGAGTAACGCCTAGCTGGTCACGACGAGGTCGCGGACAGCGGCCAAAGACAGCGTCTTGCCGGCTGCGAGATCGCTGCCCCAGCTGTCGTTGCCCACCTTCGCCCGGACCTCCGAAACCCAGGCAACGTCCGTCGGCTCAGGTTCCGTGCCGCCAGTGCGCTCTGCAATCGTGGTCGCCAGACCGTATACACGCACCGCAGCCGCAACGGCGTTGCTGACGGCTAGGAAGCGCGCCGCGCACCACAACAAATCAGCGTGCAGCGTCGTTTCCGAGAGTTGTTCGGCGGCTTCGAGCCCCTCAGTCAGCATCGTGGTCACGGCCAAGCGATCCTTCTGATCGATGGCGACTCGAGCGATGTTCGTCAACGAGCGCAGAACACCTTCTTGGTCGCCGAGTTCACGCTGTAGCGCGACGCTCTCTTCGTGAAACTGACGTGCTTCGTCGAGGCGACCCGCCAAGTGCGCGACCAACCCTAGATTGCTCAGCAGGTTGCGCTCCGTTCTGCGGTTGCCCACGGACCGACTGATGTCGAGCGCTTCCCGATACAACGTGGCCGCCGCCGCAAAGTCTTCGCGACCATAGGCAACGCTGCCGCAACTCTGCAAACAGACAGCAATGCCCTGCTGGTCTCCAAGCTCACGGAAGATGCCAAGAGCTTCATCGTAGTAGTCGCCGGCAGCGTCGTTGTCTCCTTGCGACAGCGCGACAAGCCCCAGGTTACTGAGGGCGACTCCCGTCTTCTTGCGATCAGAAAGCTGACGGGCAATGTCGAGGCTCTCCTCCAGCCGGACTCGCGCTCCGGAGAGGTCGCCTTCGCGACGATCGACTACAGCGACGTCGTTGAGGGCGCTCGCGATCCCCGACGGGTCACCAAGCTCGCGCCGAATGCGTAGCGCCTCGTCGAAAGCCAAGCGCGATGTCGACAAGTCGCCCTGCATCATCGCCAACTTCCCCAAGCACGAAAGAGCCGATGCTCGAGGGTTGTTGCCGCTCGTAGCAGCCGATAGCTCCAACGCATCGCTTGTGAACGAGCGCCCTTCGGTCCAATGGCCGCGCACCAACCAGTAGTGCCCCAACAATGCGACCAGCTGCAGCGCGTTGCCGCCCCCGTCTGCAGAATCTGCCAAGAAGCGCTGCAGCGCCGCACGAGTGTTGCCACGCTCGAGCTCGAGCAAGTCGAACCACTGCGCCTGTTCCGGTCCGGCCAGTTTCTCGTCCGCCTGCCCTGCAAGCTGCAGAAAATAGGCGCCATGGCGCTCGACCATTGCCGCGCTCTCTCCACACTCGTCGAGCTTCTCCCACGCATACTGGCGAATCGTCTCGAGCGATCGGTAGCGCGTCAATTCGTGCTCGCCGTCGGCAACGGCCGTGACTTCGACCAGTGACTTGTCGACGAGGTTCGCCAGAAGATCGAGCACTTCGTAGTCTTCGATCTCGTCGTCGGAACAAACCTGCTCTGCCGAATCCAACGTCCAGCCACCGACAAACACAGCAAAGCGCCGCAGCAGCGCCTGCTCTTGTTCATCGAGTTGGTCGTAGCTCCAGTCGATGGCTGCGCGCAGTGTTTTCTGGTGTGGAAGAGCCATCTTGTTGCCGCCTCGCAGCAGCCGAAAGCGATCGGCCAAGCGCTCGGCAATATCGTTGACGGACAACACTCGAATGCGCGCTGCAGCGAGCTCTAGCGCCAGCGGGATTCCATCAAGGCTCTGGCACACCTGCGCTACGGCGGCCGCATTCTGTTCGGTCAGCTCGAACGACGACTTCAGGGCGCGAGCACGTTCGACGAACAACGCGACGGCTTCGTTGTCCGCAAGCTCGCCCACGGGGGGCAAATGATCGAGGTCTGGCAACTCCATCGGTTCGACGTGATAGATCTGTTCGCCAGGAACGTTGAAGGCCTCGCGACTGCTCGCAATGATTTTCAGATCCGGGTACGTCAGCATCAACTGACTGACGATCTTCGAAATCGGTTCGATCATGTGTTCGCAATTGTCGAACACGAAGAGCAGTTGCTTCCCCTTCAGGTAGTCCATCAAAGTCTCGACTACACTGCGGCCGGGGTCCTCCTTGAGGCCAAGCACGCTCGCAATCGTACGCGGTACCAGCCCCTCGTCTTGCAGCGACGCAAACTCGACCAACCAGACGCCGTCCGGAAACGCGCCCAGATTGCGGCGCGCAACCTCCAGGCCAAGGCGCGTCTTTCCCGAACCCCCGGTGCCAGTCAGCGTCAACAAACAGGTGTGGGTCAAACACTCGAGGGTCTGCTCCAGCTGTCGCCGACGGCCAACGAACGTCGTCAACTGTGCCGGAAGGTTGTTCGGGCCGGCGTCGCCAGTTCCCCCGGCTTCGGCATCTCGATAACGCGTCAAGACCTCGTCGAGCGTTCGCCGCACGTCGGCAATCGACGCAGTGCGTTGCTCAATGTCGGTGGCGAGGCAGCCTTGTAGCAGCGACCGGATCGCCTTCGGGGTCGTTTCAGGGAGGCGTCCCCAATCGATCGATGCCCGTTGGGTCGCAGAGACGCACTCGGCCAATGTACGAAACGTCAAAGCTGCTGACCCGGTAAGCATCTCGAACAGTACGCAACCGAATGCCCAGATATCGACGCCTTCGCCCAACGGCCCGCCGCTGAGTTGTTCGGGACTCATGTAGCCAGGAGTTCCCGCCATCGACGGGTTGGCATCGTCAAGACCAAGGTCTTCGGCGGCCTGGCCACGCGCGGTTGCGATTCCGAAGTCGAGGATCTTGGCAGTACCATCGCTAGCCAGCATCACGTTGCCGGGCTTCAGGTCGCGGTGAATCACACCGCGCGTATGCGCTGCCTGCAGCCCGCCCGCAATCTGCTTGGCGATACCGAGCGCGTCCGCGAACGACACTTCTTCTTTGAGTCGATCTTGCAGCGACTGCCCCTGCAGATGCTCCATCGTGAAGTAGCGCAGCCCACCCTCTCCCTCGAGGCTGAAGATGGTCGCGATGTTGGGGTGATTCAACGCAGCGAGCAGCTGCGCTTCTCGTTCGAACGCCTCCAACGCTGCCGTGTTCGCGACGACCTCGTCGGGGAGCACCTTCAACGCGATCCGCCGCTTCAAACGTGGATCCTCCGCGAGATAGACGACCCCCATGCCGCCGCGGCCGAGCTCGGCAACGATCTGATACGGACCGATCGCGGTCGGAGGTGCGCCGTCGGAGCTGGCCGTGCCTACCGGGTGCGGGGCATTACTACCGTCGAATGCGACGGTCGCATCGTCTCCGATTGGTGCAGCAGACGGGGCGCCGGTTGCAATCGTTTCCGACAGGTCCACGGTCGCACCATCGGCCAGCGGGGCTTGACCAGCACTCGGAGGCTCGGTGGAAATCGTCTCGGACAGATCCACCGTTGCATCATCAGTAATGGGAGTGTCCGGCGGCGGCGGCTTGCCGGCCCCGGGGGGCGCATTCCCGGGGGGCCCATTCCCGGGTGTTGGTTCGTCTGGTCTCATCCCGCTCCTACCATTCTTCAGCGGCTCAGTATAGGACTACGGCGGCTGACCGCAAAGCAGGATAGTGGTCGCAGGTCCACTGAACCGGAGAGGACAGCAATGACGGCGCCCTGGAGTCAGATCATTCTCGGCGAGCTCGACGACGAAGTACCACCGACTCGAAACATGCTGGCAGCCATCCCCGACGAACATTTGTCGTGGCAACCCCACGAAAAGTCCTGGCCATTGAGTCACCTCGCGGGCCACATGGCCAACGTCTTGAAGTGGCAGGTATTCGTGCTGCAGTTTCCGGAATTCGACCTGGCAAGCGCCCCGCCCCCGGACACCGAAAGTGTCGGCGACAGTGCGGCGACGCTGGCGATCTTCGATGACAACGTGGCCGCATTGCGGGAGGCCCTCGACGCGGCTACCGATGCACAGCTCGAGGAGACGTGGACGTTGCGCCACGGAGAGAACGTCCTTTTCTCGCGCGCCCGACAAGCCGTCATCCGCAGCACTGGTGTGCGGCATCTGATCCACCACCGCGGTCAGCTGAGCCTGTATCTGCGACAATTGAACGTTTCGGTCCCGTCCACATATGGACCCACTGCAGACACTCCGCCCCCTGGACATCTTAGAGGCTGATCGGGGCTAGTGGCTGATCGGCCGGGCTCGGCAAATTGCCGGGACGGGTTCACCGCTAGCGAGAGCCGGGCTCGAGCTCGGCGCGGAGACGCTCTTCGCAGGCGGTCAACCCAGAGGCAACGATCCGGCCGCTCGGATTGACGAGATAGAACGTCGAGCCCCAGACCAAGCGCACGCCGTAAGCTTCGCAGTCTGCTGTGGCGTTGGCCAGCAACAAGAAGTTCAGGTCGCAATCGTCAGCAACCTTCTCGGCATCGCGACGGCTGCCGGCCGTGACACCGACAATCATGAATCGCCGCCAGTCGTCGAACTCGGCTTGCACCTGCACGAGGTGCGGCATCTCCTCGATGCATGGCCCTCACGACGGCAGGAAGAAGACCAGCAACGTCCAACGGTTGCGCAGCGAGCCCGCATTATGGCCAAAACCAGTGCGATCGATACGAGGCTGCAAGACTTGTAGCTCTGGTGTGGGCGCGACCCATTGGCGCCCTTGCAGCGGCGGCGCGATCGATCCCTCGAGGTCAGAGTTGCTGAGGGCCAGGAACCCAGCGCGGACCGTGCCACAGCCGGAAGCGGTCACCAACAAGCCCGAGAGGAAAATGAAAAGCGCCAGCTGTCGTCGCATCGCTGCGTGCATCTTGCCTACTGCACGACTCGACCATAGAGGCCGTTGCCGAGGTACTCGATCTTGCCCTTCTCTACCAACGCGTCCCAAATCTCCTGTGGGAACTGTTCTGGGCACCTGATGCCGACGATCCCGGACTGGCCGCCTTTGGTCATCGCGCCGTGGCCAAGGCGAGACTCGTCATCGAGACGGTGCAGCTTCAAGCGCTTCTTGAACGCTTTCATCGCTTGCTGCAGTTCTTCTTTGGTGGGGCCTTCCGACCCGGTGTCGTCCGACGGTACCATGGGGCCTCCTGTTCGAATGAAGTCGGCTCGCCCAAGAGCGAGTAGGATGCTCTTCGACTGCTGCTGACAATAACAACTCACCGCCCCAGAATCGAGTACGAGGAGTCCTTAGCGAATGGCGCCCATGAGTGACGAGAACTTCGGAGAGATCGCCCAGGAAATCGGCATCCGCGTGCAACAAGTGCGCGCGACGGTGGAACTCTTCGCCGACGGAGGCACGGTGCCCTTCATAGCGCGCTACCGCAAAGAGGTGACCGGATCCCTCGATGAAGTGCAAATCGCTGCGATTCGCGACTCTCTGGACAAACGTATCGAACTGGCCAAGCGCCGCGACG
Organism: Planctomycetota bacterium; assembly: GCA_039028735.1. Lineage (GTDB taxonomy): Bacteria > Planctomycetota > UBA8108 > UBA1146 > JAJFFE01 > JBCCHQ01. Next base: position 58,640 of record JBCCHQ010000001.1, read on the forward strand.
CGATGTTGAAGTCGCTACAAGAACGCGACCTATTGACGCCGGAATTGGCGACAGCTCTCCAGAAAGCGCAGTCGATGAGCGCGCTCGAGGACATCTACCACCCGCATCGAGCAAAGCGGCGCACGAAAGCCACGATCGCGAAGGAACGTGGCCTCGAGCCACTGGCCGCACGCCTGCTCGAGCAAGACGCGACGCTCGACGTCACGAAAGAAGCGCAAGCCTTCGTTGACCCCAACAAGGATGTTCCAGATGTCGACGCAGCCGTGGCAGGTGCGCGCGACATCATCGCCGAGTACGTCAGCGACGACGCCGTGTGCCGCGCTCAACTTCGTGAACGCTTACTCAGGGACGGCGTCATCACCTCACGACTCGCTCGCGGCAAGAAGGAAGCAGCGAAGAGTGAAGAAGGTGCGAAGTTCCGGGACTACTTCGACTGGAGCGAGCCACTCTCGCGGGCCCCGTCACACCGTGTGCTAGCGCTCCTCCGCGGCGAGCGCGAGGGTTTCTTGTCGGTCTCGATGCGCCTTCCCGAGCAAGCGGCGCTATCGTTCCTGCACGGCCGCTTCGTCAAGAATCAGAGCGCTGCCGGTCGCGCCGTGCGGGATGCAGTCGACGACGGCTACGACCGTTTGTTGGCACCGTCCCTCGAGACCGAAGCGCGTACTCATCTCAAGGCGCAGGCCGATGCCGAGGCGATTGCCGTCTTCGCCGACAATCTTCGTGAGTTGCTTCTGGCGGCGCCCCTTGGACAACGCCGAGTACTTGCGCTGGATCCTGGGTTTCGAACCGGCTGCAAGCTTGTCTGCCTCGATCGACAAGGAACGCTCGTCCACCACACTGCGATCTACCCGCACAACGGTGAGCGGCAACAGCGCGAAGCGGCGAATTGCCTGCAGCGCCTCTGCAGCGAGCATGAGATCGAAGCGATCGCAATCGGCAACGGCACTGCTGGCCGCGAGACTGAACGGTTCGTGCGGTCGTTGGACTTGGACAAGAAGATCGCGATCGTCCTCGTCAACGAATCTGGCGCGTCGATCTACTCGGCTTCGGAAGTGGCTCGGGACGAGTTTCCCGACCTCGATCTGACCGTTCGTGGCGCGATCTCGATCGGTAGGAGGTTGATGGATCCGCTCGCCGAACTCGTCAAGTTGGATCCCAAGTCGATCGGTGTCGGGCAGTACCAGCACGATGTGGACCAGAAAGCACTCAAACGCAGCCTTGACGATGTCGTGATGAGCTGTGTCAACGGGATCGGCGTCGACGTCAACAGCGCTAGTCCGCAGCTGCTCGCCTATGTTGCGGGTCTCGGCCCTCAGATCGCCCAAAATGTCGTGGCCTACCGCACAGAGAAGCAACCCTTCACGTCGCGGGCCCAGCTCAAGAAGGTACCGCGGCTCGGTCCGAAAGCCTTCGAGCAGTGTGCAGGGTTCCTGCGCATCACAGACGCAAAGAACCCTCTCGATAGCAGCGCTGTTCATCCGGAACGATACGGTGTGGTCGAACAGATGGCATCCGACTTGTCTTGCAAGGTCTCGGATCTCCTCGCGAAAGCGGACTTGCGCCAGCAGGTCGATCCGCAGCAGTACGTCGCCGCCGAGGTAGGACTGCCGACGCTGCACGACATCCTCGAAGAACTCTCACGACCCGGACGTGACCCGCGCGCCGAGTTCGCCGCGTTCTCGTTCGCCGATGGCGTCGAGTCGCTCGAAGACCTCGCAACCGGTATGCAGCTGCCCGGGATCGTGACGAACGTCACGGCCTTCGGCGCCTTTGTCGACGTGGGCGTGCACCAGGACGGACTGGTACACGTCAGTCAACTCACGGATACGTACGTCAGTGATCCTGCGGAAGTGGTCAAAGTGCAGCAACAGGTCCAAGTGCGGGTACTGGATGTCGATCTCGCAAGAAAGCGAATCTCCTTGTCGATGCGGAGTCCTCAATGATACCGACGATCACCGTGCAGGAGTGTGCGCGGCGCCTTGCGGCCGAGACGCCACCGCTGCTGCTCGATGTGCGGGAGGATTTCGAGCTCGATATCGCGCGTATCGAGGGTGCATTGCACATCCCCATGGCTGCGATTGCGCAACGGCTCGACGCACTCGACTCCACTCGGGAGATCGTGGTCATGTGCCACCATGGCGTCCGCAGCGCTCATGTCTGCGAATTCTTGCTGAGCCACGGCTTCGAGGAGATCATGAACCTAGAGGGAGGGATCGACAGCTGGTCGCGGCAGGTCGACCCAAGCATCGCGAGATATTGACGAACAAGCGCCGGAATCGTTGTACCTGCACGAGGGAACGGCGATAATCGTAGGCTTACAATGCCAACTAGGAGAATCCGTGAGCCACGCCGATGAACTGCTGCGCCTTCAGGCTGCAATCCTCGAGAAGATCGCGGTCGGCGAGAGCGTCAAGCCATGCCTGAACTTGCTCTGCGAACTGGTCGGCGAGATCGTTGGCGACTGCGTCTGCTCTGTAATGATGTGGAATGCGGACCATACGAGCTTGAACGTCGCCGCCGCTCCCGGTGCTCCGAGCGAACTGATCTCGGCCCTGAACGGCCTCGTACCCTCGGAACTGGCGGGCTCCTGCGGTACGGCCGTCTATCTCGGCAAACCGGTCTTCGTCACCGACACTTCGTGCGATCCCCGCTGGGTCTCGATGCAGGCCATCGCCGACGACTATCAGATCCGCGCCTGCTGGTCGGTACCGGTCCTCTCACGAACTGGTGAGGTCCATGGCTCGTTCGCGTTGTCGCACCCGACGAAGCGACAGCCCAACGACTCCGACCGGGCGACATTGAAGACCGCAACGCACATAGCTGGCATTGCGATGGATCGCGACATTGAGATCGAGCGTCTTCGCGCGTCGGAGCGGCGTTTCCAAGACTTATTCGACAATTCGCCGGACATGTTTCTCAGCGCAGACGCCACAACCGGGTGCGTACAAGACTGCAACGCACGGCTGACGAACGTTTTGGGATTTCAGAGAGACGAGATCATCGGCCGCTCGATCTTGGATCTGTACGACCCGGCATGTCGTCATGAGGCAACGAAACTCTACGATTCGTTCTTGGAGACTGGAGAGCTGCAGTCCGACGAGCTGCGCGTAGTGACCAAGAACGGCATCGGCGTCGATGTCAGCCTCAAAGTCACTGCGGTTCGTGATAGTGCAGGCACGATCCACGGCAGCCGCTCGGTATGGCGCGACATCACGATCCGTAAGCGAACAGAGGAAACGATTCGCCAGTCTCAGAAGCTGGAGAGCCTCGGTGTTCTCGCAAGCGGCATCGCCCACGACTTCAACAACCTATTGGTTGGCATTCTGGGCAACGCCCATCTCGCTGGCCTTGGAGTCGACAAAGAATCCGACGCTGGCCGCGCCATCGGCCGTATCGAAGCCGCCGGACGGAGCGCGGCGGACCTCACTTCGCAGCTGCTCGCTTACGCCGGACGCGGCAAGCTCAGCATGGAACCACTTGGCCTTGCGGATTTGGCTCGCTCGATGGTGGAGCTGCTCTCGGCCACAACGGCGACCCCGCTAGAGCTCGCGGACAACGTCGTCGATTCGGTCATCGTTGGCGACGCAACGCAGATCCAGCAAGTCCTCATGAACCTCATGACCAACGCTGTCGAAGCCACCGCCGATGGTGGCGGAGCCGTCAACATTGACACGGGAATCATGGACGCGGACCGTAGCTACTTGGATCGTTGCATCGGTGGCAGTGCACTCGTCCCGGGTCGGTATGCCTACGTGTCAGTCGCGGACACCGGTGTTGGCATGGACGACGCAACGTTGAAGCGCATCTTCGACCCGTTCTTCACGACCAAGTCGACCGGCCGTGGACTGGGACTGGCGGCAACGCTGGGCATCATCGCCAGCCACAAAGGCTGCTTGCACGTCGACAGTCGGCCGCAACAAGGCACGACTTTTCGCATGCTCTGTCCAGCCGCCGAGAACATGCCGCTCGCGCAGCCTGACGCAAAGAGAACTTCAGACGCAGCCAAGCCTGGGAGTGATGGGTCACACCTCACGGCCCTGGCTGTCGACGATGAGAAAATGGTCCTCAGCGTCCTCGCCCGTATGCTCGAGCACTCCGGATACGATGTCGTTACGGCAACGAGTGGCGAGGAGGCAGTGCGCGCGATCCGCAAGAACCCCCAGATCGATGTCGCAATCTTGGACCTGACGATGCCAGGACTCACCGGCCATGAGACTTTCGACGAGATTCGAATACAGCGACCGGACCTTGCCGTCGTGTTTTGTAGTGGCCAAAGCCCTGACGACTGCGGCACCCTTGTGCACGAACACTCCCGCACCGCCTTTCTAGCCAAACCGTTCGGTCCCGACCAACTCAATGCCGCGCTCCAGCGTGCCGTTGCAGCGCCGCAGAGCGAAGCCGGTGAAAGCGCGGTACCCGAGGCCGAAGTGCCGCAAGTCTGAGCGGATGCCCTTCCCGTCGAACTGCGCTGTGCCTGCCCCATGCGGCGCTGTGCCTAGCCAGTGCGGCGCTGTGCCTAGCCGGTGCGGCGCTGTGCCTAGCCGGTGCGGCGCTGTGCCTAGCCGGTGCGGCGACGGGCGCAGCCTTTCGTGCTATCGTTACGGAAGCCGCAATGTAGGGCGTGGCTGCAAGATTCCATAGATTCGGCGAAGGGTGCGCGCAGTGGATGTTGAGCTCGAGCAGTTGCTTTCAGAGTTCATTGAGCGCCGTGATCGTGGCGAAGCGTTGACTGCAGACGCCTTCTGTCGCGAGCACCCCCACCGCGGCGAACAACTCAGAGACGCACTCCGCGCTTTCGAGTCCACCAGCGAGATGTTTCCAGATCGCATCGCTACGCCGCAGCGAATCGGTCGCTATGAAGTCCTCGAGACGCTGGGGCGCGGCGGCCTTGGTGTTGTCGTGCGCGCCCGCGATCCCGAGTCTCCCGACACAGACGTCGCGTTGAAGCTGCTGCAACCGGGCGCTCTCGTGAACGCTCGCGCGAGGGAGCGCTTTCGCCGCGAGGGTGAGGCACTGCAACGCGTTTCGCATCCGAACGTCGTTGGCGTCCGAGAGGTCGGTGACGACAACGGTCAGCCGTTCCTAGCTATGGAATTGATCGAGGGGCGCTCACTCGCGGATTGGATCGACGACTTCCGCCACACCTCGTCGACCGAGCTCGAAGCACGGGCGCTTCCCGGGAGTGGCTCCGGGATGCAGCGGGTGTTGCACGCAATGATCCCTCTTGTCGAGGCAGTCGCCACGCTGCACGGCGACGGCATTCTGCATCGAGACTTGAAACCACAGAACGTGATCCTGCGCGACGACGGTACACCAGTGCTCGTCGACTTCGGCCTGGCTGGCGATGACGAAGTGGCCACCATGACTCGCACAGGTGATGTCATGGGCACACTCGCATACATGCCCCCCGAACAAGCCCGCGGTGAGCGCGTGGATGAACGCGCCGACATCTACGGGTTGGGTGCCATCTTGTATGAACTGGTCACACTGCAGCGACTGCATGCCACGGCTGACTCAGTGAATCTGCTCCAAGCGGTCACGCAGAAGGGACCAAGGCCCGGCAGTCACCTGCCGCCCGACACTCCAGCATCGCTACGCCGCGTCCTCTACCGTTGCTTGGCCTTCCAGCCCAAGAATCGCTACGCAGATGTCAACGACCTGCTTGCCGACCTACTTGCACTCCGGGAGAGTGCGCCCGTGCGGGCTGCCGCAGCCGGTCCGATGGAGCGCACCCACGATTGGATCCGGCACAACACACGCGCGGCTCTCGGAGTAGGTGTTACGGGTGCGCTGCTACTGGTGGCAGCGATCTGCGCAGCGTTCTTTCAGGTCGCTGCCACCCGCGACGCGAAGTTCGTGCGACTTGGCGACGAAGCGACGATCGCCTGGGTGCGGGGCGCCTTCGACGCCGCGCGGTCGCATGCGATCGAAATGCAGGATCTGCGTCCCGATGATCCGTTGCCGGACTTCTTCCTTTCGGAACCAGCAGGCGCTACCGCAGGAAACGCGCCGGTAAGAGCTGGGTATGCGCAGCTGCGAGAAGCTACGGCACTGTTTGCAGCCAGAGAATACCCCGCCGCCATGGCGCAGGCTGAAGCGGCGCGGCGCGCCCTCCCGGATTGGGCGCTCCCACCAGTCGTGATCTCTCGAATTGCCTACAAGATGCGTGATCGAGATCGCGCGGCACGGGAACTGTCGATCGCTGTGGGACTGCTGCCGGCGTCTGCACAGATCCACCACGAACTTGCAACCGTGCTCTATCGGCTCAGAGACCACGAGGGCAGCATTCGCTCATCGCGTGAGGCCACGGAGCGCGCGCCTCACGTTGCCGACTACTGGATACAGCTATCGAAGGTCTGCCTGCGACTCTCGCTTCAAGAGGAAGGGCTTGCCGCCGCGCAGAAGGCGGCCACGCTTGGCAGCGAAGGTGAACGTTCCAAGGGACTGCAAGCCCTTGGTGTCTTTCTAGACGCGACTGGCGAGCACGAGAAGGGCCTCGAGATTCTCCTCGATCTGTACCAGCGCAACCCCAACAGTCGCAACATCTGTTTCAGCGTCGGCCTGATCTACGATCGACTCGAACAGCACAAGAAGGCACTGGAGTTTTATGAACGTTCGATCGAGATCAAACCAACAGAGTGTGAAGGGCGACTCAGCGTCGCCAACATCTATGCCGGAGCGAATCGAGAGAACTGCGCCGACTGCGAAGCCTTCTTCGCTGCCAATCCAGAGTACCTCGATTTCGACAAAGCTACTGACCTGTGCCGCGAAGCCCTGGATATCGATCACGGCAACTCAACAGTCGTCGTGAAGACGTTGGTCGATGTGATGGCAAACATGGGAAAGCTGGACGAGGCAATCTCGTGGCTGCAGGCTGAACGCGACCAAGCAACGCGAGATCAACAGATCGTGAATCTGCAACGCGGCATCCAGCAAGCCAACAAGCTGAAAGCAATCTCCCAATGATGATGTGGTTCCTGAAGATCCTCGGTTACTCGTGGGTCGTGCTCGGACTATGGTGGACATTGCGCCCGCAAGGGGCCCGCAAACGACTCGAAAAGAAGTTCCACAGCGGCCTCCGGCGCACACTGTTCGTCGCAGCGGCCGCGATCGGTGGCGCGCTCTTCGCAGCCGGCCGCCACCTCGAGGGCACCGCAAGCTGGCTGGTACCAGCGCTGGGCGTCGTGATCGTTGGCAAGGGACTTTTGTTCCTGCGCGGCAAAGTGAGCGAGCAGTTCGTCGAGTGGTGGACGCGGCAGCCCAACTGGGTCTACCGTTGCTCTGCGCTCGCTCTCAGCGTAACCGGCTTCGCGATCCAGTGGTTCGCGCGGACTCCAACGGAGTGATCCCGAAATGCCTGTGATTCACGACGCCGGGGAACTCGCCTCCCTGCCTCCGCTCGCCGCGATGCCGTACCCCAACGGAGTCCTGCTCTGTACGCCTGACCAATTCGACATCGTCGATGTAAAGAACGACTTCATGACCGGACAGGTCGGCCAAGTCGATCGCACCCGCGCGCATGAGCAGTGGGACGGCGTCCAGCGCGCGTTCCTTGACGCGGGCATGTTCGTCGAGACGATTCACGCCGCTCCGGGTCTCGAAGACATGGTGTTCTGTGCGAATCAGACTTTCGTCGGACTCGACCCGAAAGGGCTGAAGATCGGTATCGAAGGGCGCATGAAACACGAATCGCGACGCCGCGAAGTACCCCACTTCGTGCGCCACTTGCAGCGCGCGGGCTACCAAATGCGTGCGCTGACGACACCCGCGAAACCATTCGAAGGGTCGGGCGACCTGCTGTGGCATCCCGGCCGCCGCTGCATCTGGGCCGGTTACGGACAACGCACATCACAGCATGCCTTCGCAGAGATTTCTGATCTCTTTGACGCGCCGGTCATCGCGCTCGAACTAGCAGATCGCCGGTTCTACCACCTCGACACTTGTCTATGCCTCATCGACGAAAGGACCGCGTTACTCTACCCCGCGGGCCTCACGACAGCCGGACGCGAACTCGTGGCGCAACAGTTCGAGGTCGTCATCGAAGTCGACGCCGAGGAGGCAGGCAACGCCATGGCCTGCAACGCAACGGCGTGCCTGGGTCAAACCATCATCTTGCAGCGGGGCGCGCCTCAGACGGCCGCCGCCCTGCGCAGCCACGGCTTCGAGGTGACAGAAGTAGACACTGGAGAGTTCATGAAATCCGGCGGGTCGGTCTTCTGCCTGAAGCAGTTCCTGTTCTAGCCCAATAAGAAGAGGGGAGTGGATCCCGCGATCCACTCCCCTCGGTTGGGCTCAATGCCGGGATGTGAGGTCCGGTCGCCTTAGGGACAGCCGTAGCCCGTACAGGACATACTGTCGGCGGTCGGATCAGCACCGCACGCGCCCACGGGCGCTGGCGGGTTCGCTCCTCCGGCGAAGAGGTTCTCGAGCATGTAGACAGCGTCGGTCAAGTTGACAGTGCCGTCGTCGTTACCGTCGCACGCGTCGTCGCAAGCGAGAGGGCCTGCGCCTCCAAAGAGGTTGCCGAGTACTGCCAGCGGATCGCCGAGGTTGTAGTTGCCGTCACCGCTGCAGTCGCCACGGACGAAGAACGGGCCACCCGGAACGAGCGTCACGTTGCCGTCGTTGCGAAGCACCGGAACCGTGGCGCCGGCGAAATCGATGGCGACGAGGTTCTCGATCGCAGGCGTACCCAGCGACGACTTCCAGTCGAGCTCAGTTGTCGTTGGGGTCGTCGTTCCCTGCAGATTGGCTGCGTTCGTCGCGTAGTCGATGCTGACGGCTTCGGACGCAACGTCGAAAAGCACGACCTCGGCTGCACTAGCGAGCGAGTAGACAGCGCCAACCGTGATCCCGTTCGGGAGCGTGTTGACGCTGAAGAACTCCGGACCCGCTCCCGCATTCAACGCAGCCAGCCCAGCACCTGCGCTGGCACCGGTGGCGGACAGTACGTCTTCGTCGTGACCCAACGCCATCGAGAAGCCGTGCGTTGCGTTCGGGAAGTTGGGGCTGCCAGCATCTTCGGAGACAGCAACACCGACCGTGAACGTCGCGTCGCCACTGGAGGAATCGAAACCCTGCGTCACGTCGGGGAGGCTGAACGTGTACAGAGGTCCGTTGATACCAATGACGATCTCGCCGTCTTGGGTCGTCGGCTCAACCGAGTTTCCGTTCTGGAAGATCAGTTCGCTGCGAGTCGGTGGAACCCCCAACGTATCGCAGTACTCGAGGTCGGCCGTACCAGCCTGCCCGAGAACTTCATAGTCGATATCGAGCAGCTCGTAGCCGGCTCCGGCGGGCAGCGTCAAGATGCCGAAGATGTCACGAATCACGCCGGTAGCAACGCCGTCGGCGAACAGGGAAATCGAACCGAAGCCACCGGGTCCACCCATTGGGTTCTGGTTCGACGGTGGCCCGACCAACGCATCCGCACCGAGTACAGCGTCATCGATCGTCACCAGCGCCGGGTCGTGACAAATGCTAAACGACCAACCCAAGACTTCGTCCATACCCGCCGTGCTGTCGAGCTTTGCCGTCGTCGAGACGATGTCGCCGGTGAAACCAAAGCCGTCATCCACCGACAGAATGTAGTCCGGACTCGGCGGGCCACCGGTGCCCGGCGTGCCACCGGTGCCACCACCGGGAATGCCAATCGTACCGTTCTGCGCCACGGCAAGCGTGGGCGCCAGAAGACCAAGAGCAACTGCCATGAGGGCGCGCTTCATTAGAGTTCCTTTCGCGGGCACCAACCGCAGTTGGGCCATACCAAGATAGAGGGATACAGTCGTCGAGCCCGGCACAAACGCCGCTCGACGCACGCTCACCCAAGGCATGCCGCTGGCAGCTCTGGGGTGACAGGATCCCTCAGCATTTCTGTTTGTTCTTAACTCATGGTTCGTCACTGCCATTACGGACACGCCACTTCGCAATCGGGCAACGGGTCGATCACTAGATCCATGCCACAGTTCATGGGACCCGGAGCCGGAACCGGCGGAAAATCGGCGTTGAACAAGTACGACAGCACGACGAACGCGTCGCCAATATTGATCACGCCGTCGTCGTTGGCATCGGCGGCGTCGGGACAGATCGCCGGCTGCGTCACGACGAAGAGACGCGTGAGCAGATGCACTGCGTCCGGGATCGCAACATTGCCGTCACCGTCGGCATCACCGCGCCGGAACGGCGCATGGACGGGCTTCTCGGAGCGGTTCAGAAAGGCCCGCAAGGCGCCCGACTGACCGTGGGCGGCGACGAGGTCACAGCGGCCGTCTTCATCGAAATCACCGCACGCGACATGCACGCCGCCAGGACCCGTCACGAACGCGACCGGATTGGAGAAGAACCCCGTACCGTCTCCGAGCAACAGAGCCAAACTATTGCCAGCGTTGTTGACGACTGCAATGTCAGGCAGCCCGTCGTCGTCGAAATCGCGCACGACCGAGGACTTCGGATAGACTCCTGTTGGAAAGATCGACGGCGTCAGCAAAGCGCCGTTTCCGACGCCAAGAAACACGGCCACGGCATTCCCAAGCGGGCAAGGAGTGACCAAGTCCAGGTTGCCATCCAGATTCACATCGCAGAGCTCCATCGACCAGATCGAGTCATCTTGACCGAGATAGTAGGTCGATGATTGCGGAAAACCGCCCAGTCCATCACCCAACATGACGTTGAAGTTGCTGTCCAGTGAACTACTGACGACCAGGTCGGCGTGATTGTCACCATTGAGATCGCCAGTTGTCACAAACGATGGAAAGTTCACAACGGGAAACACGGTCGGCGTCACGAAACCGCCCAGTCCGTCGCCACTGAGCACCGTCAAAGTCGAGCTGCCATGGTTGGCAACGACGAGGTCTTGGTTCCCATCTTCGTTGAAATCGGCAACAGCTACAGAAGTCGACAGCGTGCCTGCCGGAAAGTCAGTCGCGGCTGCGAAGGTGCCGTCGCCATTCCCCAGCGCGACGGTCACTGCACCACCAACGAAGTTGGCGATCGCAACATCGAGATGACCATCGTTGTTGAAGTCGCCTTTGACGACTTGCTGTGCGGTGCTGCCCGCGGCATGGACTGTGGGTGTCGAGAAGTTACCCATCCCATCGCCGACAAGCGTCGAGATCGCATTGCTATGGGTTGAAGCCACGACTAGGTCTAGATGGCCGTCCTCGTCAAAGTCACCTACCGCGATGGAGCGGGGCGAGCTGAGACTGATCAATGGCTGATGCTGTAAAAGCACTTCGGCGCGCAACGCGAGCGGCGCACAAAGTAGCGCTGCGAGCAGCAGCCAGGGTGTTGTGTTCCTCGTTCGGTCAGATCTCACGGAGATCGACTCCTTTCGGTCTCCGCGTCGGCCAACTTCGGCAGCGACGAGGAGAGGAAGATCGTCACGGGTTCGCGCGGTGCCGGGGCCTTGTCTGTCGTGGCCTCTGGCAACATCGCAAGCTGGACGCTTCCAATGCGGGTTAGGTCGATGAGCCCAATAACGGAACGCCCCGCGCGCAGTGGCGCGTGAAGCTCCGAGTCCTTCGCAACATAGATGTCATAATCACCACTAGCCAAGAAGTCGCAGTCCAGCGCACCGTTCCCATCGGTCTGTCCGATGTAGATCGCTGCGACCGATGTTTCTGCAACAAGGGGCGCAGCGAACAGTTGCCGGTCACTCACTGGCTCTTGGCTCGTGGAGTTCAAACGAATCGTAGTCGTCCGACGCGGCTCTAGTTGAACAGGCACCTCGTCTGCGAATGGAGACTGCAGTGCCACGAAAGACGTGGCGTAGCGACGAGACAAGACACCCACCAATGCCCCATCGAAAGAGCGCGCGTCGTGCAGCTTCGTGGGATTGCCGGTCGACTCTCCAAAGATCAGGTTGGTCCCGTTGGCGGGGTCCTCCCGCGGAATCACCAGCAGGTTGGTCACTGTGCGGACCGGCATTCCGTTCCCGCCAAGCAGCGCAAAGCGCGGAGTTTGTTCGAGGCTGGGCATCTCTACGACGAGGTCAACATCGTGTGCGCCCGGCAACACCTCGCAGGTGTTGCGCGAACCGTAGATGCCGAAGCGGCGAACTTCCGCGCCGCCTGCACGCAGCAGGTCGTGTGGTCGTTGCACCTCGAGCACTAGCGCGCGACGAATGTCGCGAGCCTCGGGCCCTAGAACCGCGGTCCAGCGCAAGTCGCGATTCACTGGGCGGGCGAAGGGCGCCTCTTGCCACAGTCCTGGGACATGGAACTTACCACGGTCGTCGGCCGTGACGATCGGCCCTCGAAGTTCGTCGCCGCAGATCCATCCGATCTGCAACGCAACACCGACAGCGGGCGTCCCGTCGGGAAAGCGCACGTGTCCCGTGACGGTCGTGCCGGCACGCAAGGACACCGACTCCCAGCGCTCGGTATCGGCGACGACGTCGCCCAGGTCGACGAAGCGATCCTCCCACGCAGAGCTCTCTACGAGCAGCTGGTAGCGGTCCGGCACGACCCCGGCGAACGTGAAGCTGCCATCCGCGGCGAGTGCACAACGGCGCAGGTCGCGACCCCGAAACTTCTCGTCCTTCGGCAGTAACAAGACTCGGCCCTGCGCAACGGGAGTGCCGATCGGATCGAACACGCGGCCAGCGATCGACGCACCAGTACTCAACACGAAAGTACGCTCGTCGTGCCACGGCAGCTCGACACTCACTGTTTGCCGTGCCAAGCCCGGCGCCGCCAATGTCACGGTCGCTACGCCGGCCTCGGGCAGTGCCAACGTCTCGAACAGGCCAGCACGATCGCTCTCTGACAACGCCGGATCCCCGGGCCAGCTCCGAGCGCTCACTGCAACGCTTGCAGCGGCAACCGCGCGGCCCTGCGAATCGACGACGCGGCCACGGCCAACACTTCCTGGTTGGAGCGCGACCAGCGTTCGTGGCAACTCAGCGAGGACTCGTGTATGGCTTGCCGCTAGCGGCAGCGCTTCAATCGCGTAGTCAGTGTCTTGCCATTGGAACGAGAAACTTCCTCGTGTATCGCTACGTCCGGTTTCGATGTGTCCTTGGTTGCCAATGGCCCGCAGCGGCACGTCAGACGCCGGTGCGCCATCGGCATCGACGACGTCCACGGTCGCCAGGACGGCCGAGTGCAGCGCGATCGTCTGCGGCGCCATCGCGCGTTCGCGCGATCGCTGGCGCTGTTCCCTGTAGCCGTCGGCACGCACGACGTAGCGCTCGCGCGCGAAGCGCGCAGCGGGCACGCGGACTTCGCCGGCCTCATTGGTCGTTCCGACGAGCTCAGTAGCAAACGGGCGCAGCAACACATCGACCGCCGTGCGCCCGCGCGACAGGTCTTCAGAGCGCAGCGAGAACGGTCGCAAGTAGATCTCTGCACCCGCGATCGGGTGGCCGGTTGCGGCATCGACGACCCGCAACGGAACAGACGCGATGGCCTGTGCGGTGTCTTTGGGTGATTCGTCCGAGGCCGCGATGGTCGCGGGAGCCCCGGCATCGTCTCGATCGACAGCAGCTGCCGCAACGTCCGGCGTACGTTGCTCGTCGGAGAGCGAGTGAGTGTGACCCGCCTGATCGACAGACGTGGCACCACTCTTTGAGGCGCCGTCGAACGCAAACCAGGCCAATAGTCCCACAGCGGCGATCGACAAGGCGAGACCGGGGCCGACACTCCAATGCCACCGTGTACTCGGTCCGCCGGCGTTCGCTGTCAGCGGGGCTGAGGCCGAAGCATCCATGGGCGGGAGCAACACACCACCGTTGCCACCTGCAAACGGCAGGAGCGCCAACATCCAGGCACTCCGTCGTCCGTCGTAGCGGCTGTCGAGTTTGCCTTCGAGCTGCTTCAGGGCGCGCCGCAGACGTACGCGTACCGTGTTCGCCGGAACCCCTTCCAGTCGCGCAATCTCTGGCGTCGATAGCTCACGGTAGAAATACAGAAACACCGTCGAACGGTACGGCTCCTGGAGGGACTGCACCGCTTCGGCAACGATCGTGCGGGTCTCGGTCTCCTCGACCGGGTCGATCGACTCGGGCTGCTCGACGGGTGCGGCAACGGATCGCTCCCGCTGTGAACGTCGGCCGTCACCGCGCTTGCCCATGCGGACGAAGTTGCGAACGACGGTACCCAGCCAAGGGAGTACCGGTCGGGATGTCTTTGGAGGGGACTGTAGCGCCGCGAGGTAGGTCTCTTGGACGACGTCATCGACGCTGTTCTCATCGATCAACATCCGTCGTGCCAGACGCCGCACCCACGGCGTTTGTTCGAGCAGCAGCTCCATTTCGTCATTGCCTCGATCGCCAGACTTCGAATCAGGAGCGGGCTGAGATGGCTGGGGCTTCGAGACCAAGGCTGGCGTTCTCCGTGCTGACGAACCTGCGTTGCATATTCGCCACGACCACTGCGGGTGTAGCCGTAACGAATCTAGACATCGGATGCATGCCGCGAGGCAGTTGGGGGTGACGAGGGATCCCGAAAATTTGACGTGTAGACGTGTTCCTTCCCTGAGAGGGCGATTGTAGCGCCTCTGAGATTCGGGCGCCTGCTCCGGACCGACTCGGTTACGACCGCTATTGACCCTTACCTAGCAAGCACTTACGACGAAGGCTCGAGCAGTCGAACGACTGCCCGAGCCTCTGCATTTCGCCAGATCTGCCGTTTCGGTCCGCTGCTAGTCGAGCGTAAACGTCGCGTTCCGCCGCTGCACGCGGATCTCGACCGACCGCGCGGGCTCGACCCCGAGTAACGATGCCCGGTAGTGCCCTGGTGAGATCCCCGTCAACTCGAACGTGGCCCCGTCTTCGGTCGTGGCTTTCGCGATGCGCAGGTACGACGCTGGGACGAGCTGCGCGATCGGGATCCCGGGAATGTCCACGAGCTCGAGCAACAGTTCCGTCCCGGCCGGCACTGGACTGGCAGACACGTCGATCGTCGTGACCGTTGTTGGCCAGTCGATCTCCAGCTCGCGCTCGTCCTTTGTTACATCGATGATGTCGAGCAGCACGGTATCGGTCTGCTTGTCGGTGATGTGCAAGACGTAGCGGCCACGCGCAACGCGCTCGAACGAGAAGCGCCCGTCGTCATCGGTACCACCGATGCGGGTATCCAGCCCGCCCCCCTCTTCAATGCGTCCGATGGCGACCGCCGCCCGGGCCACGGGTTCCGATCCCCGGAAGAGACGGCCGCGGAAGACGGAAGTTGCGCCACCGACGTCAACGATGTGCTCCCCCGTGCCTTTCACCTTCACTAGCTTGTAGTTGCCAAGCCCTTCGACATAGACAGCGAACGTGCCGGAGGGTACGCCGTGAAATGCGTAGTGCCCTTCGCCGTCCGTCACGAGTGCGGCAACTCGCTGATGGTCGCCGCCCAGAAGATCGGGACGATACAGTGCTATCCGCTCGTTCTTCCGCGGCGCCCCGTCTTCGTCGCGATACGTGCCCATGACAATCGCGCCGCCAGCGATTCGCAGTTCAACGCCCGCGGTCTCAGCACCGGCACTGATCACAACCTCCTCTTGCTCGACACCGATGTGCACGACGCCGATCTCCTCCGGAAATGGGCTATCGGTCTGCTGCGCCTCCATGTCAGGAGATGCCACGACACGATACTTGCCCGGTGGCAGATCGCTCGCCGAGAAGGCTCCCGTATCATCAGTACGCAGTACGAAAGCGCGGATCACGCCGACGCCATTGCGAATCGCGCGCACATTCGCGTTGGCAATCGGATTGCCACGACTGTCGACCACCAAGCCGCGCAGCGCACCGTTCTCTGTCGGTCGCAACGTGATATCGAACGGCTTACCTGCGGGCACTTTCGTGAACTCCCCTGTCGCGTACCCTTCCTTCTCGGTCGTGACCTCGATAACTGGACCATAGGTCGTGGCGAGGTACTGGCCCGCTTCGTTCGTAGTCGCAGAGAAATGGTTCATCGAACGGCTGAACAGCGAGCGTGCACGACTCCGCACTAGGACGTTGACTCCCGCCAGAGGCTGCCCGGATTCGTCGGTCACCTTGCCGGCCAAGTAAGCGTGGTCGACAAGCGGCAAGCGCACGTCGTTGTCGCCGGCAAGAAGAGAGGTGCTCAACTCGAGATCCTCATACGACGCTGCCGACAGCGTGAACTTCACGTCGTCGACATCGCCGAGGTCCACGTCGAACGAGAAGTCATCTTCGAGGTAGACAACCAGCGACCCTTGCCAGTCGGGGTGACCAGGAAGGTCGAAGACAACTCGCAGCGTCATCCGCATCGCTTCCCCACGCAGCTCTTCGCCACTTGCAGCAACGACCTGACCGAAAACGCGGCGTTTGACTTGGAGCGCGCTTACCGGCGTCTCCCCCTCCGGCGGCGCCTCACGCAGGAAGCCAGGCTGATAGCCGTCTGCCACGACGATCAGGAACTCCGCTTCCTTCTCGCGCTCTCGAGGCAGTTCATAGAAGCCTTCGTCGTCGGTACGCGCTTCCACACGCAGCTTCATCAGCGGATCGGGTGTGAACGGCAGCTGCACCAGTTCTTCGTCGATGACAAGGCTGGTCGGGTGGCCTACGAATACTTGCGACTTCGGATGCGACACGATGATCGCTCCCGCGCCCGGCACCCAGACGTTGACCCAGCCGACACGAGCCCCTGCGATCGGCTCACCGGTCGCCAGATCGACGACACGACCCCGGAACTTCGGTGTGGCTTCATCCTCTACCGACGCCGGCTCACTGGGAGCCACCGCCACGTTTGATGGCGCGGCGGACTCCGTGTTGGCCTTGACGTCTTGGACGTCGAACTCGCCGGCAACGGCTGCCGGTTCGACAACCAAGACCCGTTCGGCGCCAACCGCCAACGGTTGCGACCCATCGTTCAATTCGACGACGCCCCACCCCAAGGCTAGCGTCAGAACAACAACCACGCTCCCGCGCTTGAACTTCTTCTTCGTGATCTCCACGACCGCCTCTTTCTCCGTGAACAACTGCACGCTGCCCCGGCCGCGCTCGACGCGCAGAATTCCACCGGGGAACGCAGTCTCGAGGGGCACGTCGACAGCTTCCGCTGTGCATGCGCCCGCTTCGAGTCGCAGCCAAGAAGAGAGAGGGTCGGTTTCGTAGGAAGCATCTGCAGTCACCTGGAACGAACCGTTCCCGGCCGCAGCAATGCGCTGCGTCTCGACTGTCGGCGCATCGCGCCAAGGGTTCCACGGAGACAGCAGCAGACCGCCTGTGATCGCCAACAAGATCGCCGCGGCTTGGGCAAGCCCGCGCCACCGGCTCGGCTGCGTCGCAGCACGCCGATTCGCAAGCATCGCTTTGCCCGCGGCCAAGATCTTCGCGTCGACGTCCGGAGACGGTGTATCTGGCATCTGTTTCTCCAGCCAACCCTCGAAGTCGCGTTCCGACATCGTTAGACGCTCCTTCCGAGAAGCTGCCGCAGATGGTTCAACGCCGCGCGATAGCGATTCCGTATCGTCGCTGCGGGTACGGCAAGTTGCGCCGCGATCGCGTCGTACGTGAGTCCGCCGTAGACCTTCAGTCGCACGACTTCACCTTGCGGCTCGGCGAGCGCTGCGATCGCGTCAGACACGATTACGCGAGATTCATCCCGTTCCATCTGCGAGGTCACTTCCTCGGGGTCGGTGGTGCGATCCGTCGCTGGAAGCGGACGTCGCCGTTCCTCGAACGATCGCAATCGATCCACGTGACGGTGCTTGACGCTTTGCAGCAGGTACGGCAACAGGGGGCGCGTCTCATCGATTCGATCGATGTTCCTCAACAAGCCGAGGAAGGCTTCCTGTAGCAAGTCGTCCGCACTGGCTGCGCTGCCACTGACAGAACACGCGTAGCGATAGACCTGTTGCCGGTAGGCGCCATAGAGCGCCTCGAAGGCGTTGGCGTCGCCGCGCCGTAGAGCACGAATCCACGTGGTGTCGTCCACCGGTTCCCAATCTCTTCTGGCCGAGAAGCGCGCCCCCCCGTGCGGCCGTCACGGGAGGAACCAACGTGCTTCTCATCCGGATCACGGAGCCACCGGGGTGGGGTGGCCAACGAATCTCGAAGAAATCCTGATTCTGAGGAAACCGGCCACGAGGCGCCAGGCGGCACTCCCGGCGAATCGTAACCTCTACGGCAGCCGGAAGCTGAGTACGAGGTGGACCTCATCTTCGATCGGACACGCAAACATCGATTCGATACGCTCGCTGAGACTCGCTCGCCCCTCCGCTGAGTCCAAATCGAGTCCCGTGTAGCCGCTGCCGTTTGCTGAGCGGTACGAGAAGCCGGGGTTGCCGGAACCGCGCGACTGAGCAACCCCAATCGTCAGGGTTGCGCCGGTCAAGTCACCACTGCGCTGGATCCTGAACTCGATGCTGCGGAGCGCATTGCCTGCCTTGCGCAGACTGTCCACGCAGCTCAGCACGCCAGCGGCCGGAGACGCCCACGCATCCGCATGCGTCCAGCGCACGACACCTGGCCACGACTTGCGCACTTCGTCCGACGTAATCACTTCCCGCGGATACCAACTCAGCTCCTGCTCCAACAGCTCGAGCCTCTGCCGCGCGTCGGCTGACAGAGGCGCAACGCCCGTTCCAGGCGTCCACAGATACTGATGCAGGGCGCCGAGCGCATTGAGGCCATTCTCGCGCAAAGCTAGCGTCGCCCACTCGAGGTTGGCCGGAGTGTCAGCCTTGACGATCGCGTCGACCAGTGGCGCGAACTGCGCCGGGGCCAATGGAGTGATCCGTACTCGCTCCGGTACTTCTTGCGACGGTCGTCCGTGAGCTTGCAAGTACGCGTTGCGGCATTCGATGATGCCAACATCGCGATGCTGCTGAGACTTGCCATAGGTGAACGAATAGCGCTCGGGCCACGCTCGGCTCAGCGTCACTGCGGCGAAGTCACAGAGACGTGGCTGCTGATATCTTTCGACACCAGGACGTGATCCAGAGCTGCCCGAGCGACTGGTGTCGTCGAGCATCGCAACCAACATCTTCTCACGTGCAGCCTCGTACTCCGGTGAAGTGGTTTGCGCATCGTCATGGCGACGGCCAAAGCGGCCACCGTTGCGGCGGAGTCCATCCTCGAGCTGAAAGCGGAGTCCGACCGGCAGCTGATCCCAAACGCCCTGGACCGCTGCGAGTGCAGCGGGCGAGCGCTGGTTGAGGACCGCACGAATCACACTGCTGCGCCCAAACCCACGGCTTTCGAGATTCGACCAGGGAACGTCCTCGAGCGCGCTCAGCAGCAACCCCTCGGCGCTGTCAGCGCCACGTTGTTGCAAAGCGTACAGAGCAGCGATGCGTACCTGCCGAAAACCTCGCTGCTTTGCAATCGCAGTGACGTACTCGTCTACTTCCGCGCCCGGCACGTCATGGAGCGTGGCCACCAAGCGCGCCTTGGCGTTGTCATCAGAAGTCGCCTCGATCGCCTGGCGAATCGCGTCCAGCGCAACTTCCGGATAGCTCGTGGCAAGCCTGCGCGCCAGCTGTGATACGTCACGCCCGCCGGCGGCAACAACACGATCGACCAGAAGCCCCCTCTCACCGCGCTCCTGATACTTGCGCCACCACTCTCGAGCCAGATCTCGGGCTGTTTCGTCGGGCTCTTGCCCACGCGCCCGGTAGACGTGAAACGACTCGCCAGTGATCTTGCGCAGGATCTGACTGCAGCACTCGCCGATCGTGATCGGACGATGGCTAAAATGAAAGCTGCGGTGACAGCCGACCGCGCGACTCAACCTGGGGTCGTCGAGAGCCTCGATCAGTTGCGGCACGGCGTCGTAGCCCAGCGCAACGAGATCTTGCGCGGACCCTTTGTTACGGGCTGCGTATCCAATGATGCTGACCCAACCCGGCTCTGACATCTGGTGCCCCGTCTGATCGCGCAGCTGAAAGATCAGCTCGTCGATGCGATCCTTCAGCGGCAACGCGGCCAAGTCTTCCGGCGTTTCGTGAGTCTTGTCTTCCGCGATCATGCGCTCCAGCAGTGCGGCCGTTTCCTGCGCGCGCTCTACGTACTGATTGTGTGGAAACAGCTCGATGAAGCGCTGGCAGCGACGCAGCAAGTCGGATCGCGTGTTCCGAGCCTCTTTGAATTGCAGCATGATGTCCCAGATGTCGAGTGTGCCCAAGGCCCCTTGCAGTGCGGACACGACATCGGGTGCGGCCGTGTTCGCCGTTTTCTGGCCAGTGCCCCTGCTACGAGGGGAGAGGTCCGCGACCAAGAGTTCGTACAACTCGCCAGCGCGAAGGCGATCGCCACGGCCGTCGCAGATGACCAACGCGATCGCCAGCGAGAACAACCGTGCGCGGCCGTGGCGCCCGCGGATCGAAAGATGTCGATCCTCGAGCTCCGCCACGTCTCGAGTGCGCACCGTATCGATCCAGGTCAGTACATCCTGCTGCTCGAAACCAACGTACGAGGTCCCCAGGTCGTTCTTCGCAATCGCAGTTTCGCTGCCCGACACGAGGTAGATTGTGTTCGGCCCATCTGTGCGTTCGAGAAGGAAGCCCCCATCCGGATAGCCAGAGTACTTTGTCGTACTGCGCAGGTACTGTGCTCTTTCGATCTCCTTCGGCAGCAGCTTGCGGAGCCACGAGACGACTTCGGGGTAGTCGTCGTCGGCACCCAGCGCGGGCGCCGGCCAACAGAAGAACAATGTCGCAACGAAGGAAACTGCCAAGGCGTGGGGCAACAGTGAAGACGAGACGGTCAGACGCGCAGTACTCATGGTGGCTCCTTCCGCGGGTCGTTTCGATTCTAGGAGACGTCCGTTCCACAGTCACGCGGCTAGGCCACCCCTTCTGAGGCATGCCGGCGCGAACCTCTTTGCAACGTCCCCCAGTAGCGACAGACTGGTGACGACAGACTGCAGACAGAACCGAGACCGGAGACCGTCATGAATCAAATCTCGACCGCAATCCTGTTCGCCGTTGTTCTTCTGGCTGCCGCCGTCGGCTTCTACGCTTCACAGCGATTGCGCGATGACAGTACTGACGAAGTTGCGGTCATCGACTACGCCGCGCAGAACGCTGCCAGCATCGAACAACTGTCGCTGCGCCTTGCCGTCCTTGAACAGCAACTCACGCCCGAGTCACTGCAAGGTCACGGCGACGCAAGGATCGATGACGCCGCACTCGCTGCACGAATTCAGGCGCTCGTCGCAGAGCAACTCACACAACAAATCGACGCGGCCAAGAGCGCCGACGAGAAGGCCAACGGCAATCTCGACCTCGCTATGCTGATCGCAGACCTGTACGACCCACGGCTCTCAGCAACCGAGCGGGCAGAGCTGTGGCAGGAGATTCGCGATGGCAAGCAAGTCGATGCGGTGCTGACCGAATTGGAGCAGCGCGCGGCTTCTGCGCCCAACGACGCTCGGGCGCGCACGGAACTCGGCCTCGGCTACTTCCAGAAGATGCAGACGACCAGCGGCGGGCCCGAAACGGGACGCTGGGGAGCGCGCGGCGCGAAGACTCTCAGTGAGGCGCTGCAACTCGACGACAGGGACTGGGAGGCACGTTTCGCGCTGGCGCAGCACTACTTCTACGCCGAGATGCGAGGCGACGCGATCCACCACCTGAAGATCCTCGTGCAGCAGCAGAGCCAACGCGTTCCGGAGGATCGCCACGCGAACGCCTACTTGCTGCTCGGAAACATCTACATGGATCGCGGCAAAGAAGCCGAAGCAAAACAGATCTGGCGCGACGCCGCGGCCCTGTTTCCTCAGAATCACACCGTGCAGCAACGACTGGAGAAGTTCGAGTAGAGACCCAAATGGACACCTGCCGATGCAAACACGCCGAGCCAGTGCGGCAAGGGCACTGACTCGGCGTTCCGGTTGCTTCGTTGTCGACGCGAGGGTCTACGGCACGATCAGCTCGTTTGCTGACGGGCCGTTCGGTGCCGCTGCATCGAGTGGCGTCATACCACCGGTACCGCCTGGTCCGGGAAGATAGACGTTGCCGAGGAGCACAGGCACGGCGCCGTCGGCGCGCAGGACACAGACACTGGGTCCACCGGCACCACCGCCACCGCTGCCGCCGTCACCGCCGGCACCACCGTTGCCGCCGCGGCCACCGTTACTGCCATCGTCTTGTTCACCGCTGCCACCATAGATGTTACCCGCATTGCCATTCGATCCGCCGGCACCACCGTTGCCACCGCTTTGCCCGGTACCGCCATGACCCCCGTTGCCTCCCTGTCCTGTTTCAAGGACGCAGTTTTCAATCAGGCAATCGGAGCCCCACAGGTAGATCGCAAACGAGCCTCCGGCGCTGTCGCCACCGCGACCCGCTTGGCCACCCATGCCGCCACCGCCGCCGCCGCCACCTCGGGCACCGCGGGAGTCGCACGCATCCGTGCCGCCGCCACCACCACCGCCGCCGCCGCCGCCGCCACCGCCGTCACCTTGGACGCCGTCCGCACCGTTGACAGGGCTGAAGCCGTTGGCGTTGTAGACTTGGGAACCGACCGCGCCGTGCGCGCCATCGCCACCGGAGCAGCCGTTGTTCCCACGATAAGATGCCGACGGCGACCAGTTGCCGAGGCCGTCCGGAGTACCAGAGCCAGAGCTGCCACCGCACGAAGTCGTCCCGCCTGGCCCGCCGGGTGAACCGATTTGACCGGAGCTGCCGGAGGAGCCATGACCGCTGCCTTGCCCCGGAGTGCCGCCGCGACCACCCGAACCACCATTGCCTGGACCACTGCCGCCCCAGCCATTGCCCGGTGTCCCGCAGCCACTGCAGCCAAATCCCGAGGAGTTCTCGCAGCCACCGTTGCCTCGGATCCCGACGCCACCGTTGGGCGCTGATCCGGAAATCGACTGTCCATCGTTGCCGTCGAACGCATCGCCAGAGCGTACGACGCAGTTGAGGATCTCTAGGCCATCGCTGTTCGCCACGCGGATGCCATAGCTGCTCTCGGCACCGACTGCATCCGCTGCTGTCACCGAAAGGTCGGCAATCACCGTGGTCGCTGCAGCGCCGTCGACGATGATCGCGGGGTTGCTGCCGTTGATCAGCGTGAAGATGCCGGTGAACGTCCACGTGGATTCGTTGTAACCACCTAGCAACTGGCGCCCGTTCGGCACGTTCAGCGTTGCTTCGGTGTATACGCCGCCGGCGATCAGGATTTCGTTGATCCCTTCGATGACCGCGACTTCCAACGCCCGCCCGATTGTTGCGACTGGCGTCATCGTCGTGATTCCGTCGTTGGCATCATCGCCATTGGGCGTGACATAGATCTTCGCGGTGATGATACCGCAAGAGTTGTTGCTGAGGCAGTCGAGCGTGTCCGGCGTAAAGTCCTGGCCGCAGTTCGGGAACGGCATCGCCGGCGTCGGGCCGGCGCTGAACAAGAACGTCAACGTGTAGACCGCGTCGGCGATGTTCGTGGAGCCATCGTCGTTCGAGTCGACAGCGTCCAGGCAACCGTTCGGCTGCGACTGGAACAGATACGACAGCGTGCCGATGGCGTCGGCGATGTTGATTGTGGAGTCCTGATTCGCGTCACCACGTACAAACTCGCTGACGCCGGCGTAGACGGGGGAGCAAAGCCACGCCCCCTGCAGCAAGACGATCGTAGCGAACAAAATCTGTCGGAGTTCCTTCATGGAACGGCCCTTTCCTGGAAGAGGTGCTGTGTGCTTGGAAGGGCGCCCTGCCCTTCCCACCTCTGAACACGGAATTTGCCGTCCGACCCCTCAGCTGGTTTGGAGCGCTTTTAGACGAAGCGCTCTAAGTTTATACCTTGAAACGCCTTGCGTCGTGAAGTCGTGATCACTCAGCCGGCAACCGCGCCAGCTCCGCCTCTGCGGCGATCGTGCCAAATGCGTACTGCCCATCGCTAGCGACGATCTCTTCCCACAGCGCTCTGGCCGCACCTCGATCGCCCCGATGGTAGTCGAACATCGACAGGCCATAGCTGGCCGTGGCACCAAGAACGGATGCAGGACTGGTGCCCTCCCCCGCGGCCGGTGCGCGGTCGAAGTCTTGTCGCGACAGCGTGCCGTTGTAGAGCAGGCACAGCTGTTGATAGACATTGTTCTCGAGGATTCGCATCGACTCGTGCACGCCAGCGACCGCGGCGCGCGCCGCGTCGCGCCGCCCCAACCGCTGTAAGATCAGATAGCGCCAGTAGGCAGTCGAAACAACGTTGTCGTCGTTCGCATCGATGTCCAAGCGAGCATCGTAAGCTTCGAGAGCACGCTCGTAGTCCCCGCTCAGGTAGTACGCCAGTCCCAAGTGATAGAGAATGTTTCCGTACGTCGTCGTCAACGGCACGTTGTACTTGTTCGGCGCTCCATCTTGTTCGATCTGGTTTGGCTGCCCCGTTTGCTGAGCTTGTCGGAAGTCCGCGATCGCGTGATCGAACTGTCGGATCGAGATGTAGCGGTGGCCGCGGTGTCGCAACAAACGCGCGCTGCGCGGATGCAGTTTCAGACCACGAGTGTAGACGTCGATCGCTTCGTCGTAGCGAGACAGGTACGCCAAGCGACGGCCGTACCAGATGATCGCGTCTTCGTCCGCCGAGTCCGCTAGCCAGCGCGCATAGGCTGCTGCCAACTGCCCTTCGAGACGCACCCGCGTCGCGTCATCGAACGTTGTCCGGCCGAGCGGTCGACCCAGGAGCGATTGCCCATTCCCCTCTTGCGTACCCGTGCCACGACAGCCTGCAAGCAACGTCAAGAGTGCAGCCCCAGCAACCACGAGGCAGCGGCGTGGTGTTCTCAATGCGAACCTCCGCTCGTTCGAGTCAACTCAGCCGCAGCGCACAATCAACGCCAAAGCTCTGTGTCGCGCAGCAGCTTCTTGAACTTCTTGGCGACGTCGGGGTCCTGCCGACACTCTTCGAGCAACTCTTTCGCGCCATCGACGGCGAGACCCGTGGCGAGATAGCAACGATCGCGGACCTGCAGGCACTTGCGAATCAACAGCTCATGGTCGTCATCGATGTGGGCGACGAGTGCCTCCTCGTGCAGTTTGTCGGCTGCCGCTTCGTGAGAGTCGCGCAGCGCCCCCACCGCTACTGCCACTTTTCCGTGTGTTTCGGTCCCTGCGAAGCGACGGTCAAACTCTTCCCAGGCCGCTACCCAGCGATCGTTCTTGTCGGCAACAACATCCTTGAGCAGCTTCTTCGACGCGCGCTGCGACTTCTTCTCGATCTTCTCGAGGGTCGCCACCGCCTTCTTGAAGAAGCGTTCCGACCGGCTCTTCTTCTGGGTTACCTCGGCAAGCGCCCAAGCGGCGTCTGCAAAACGCCCGGCCTCAAACGACTCCATCGCGTAGTCGTAGTAGTCTTTGGCAGACTTCAGTGGGGCTGCATTGTCGTCGAGCCACTGCAGCGCTTCCTGGGTCCCCGCTCCGTGCAGGCGATGCGCCCAATCCGGTATGATCTTCAGGAACGTCTTGTAGCCGGCCTTCTTGCAGCGATCGTGCGCATCTTGCCCGTGCTTTACGGGGATGATCTTGTCCGCTGCGCCGTGCACGATGGCGATGGCAACCTTGTCGGCATGATCCGGTTTCACCAGCGCCGGGTTCCAGATGTTGCCAGCGAGGGACAGGACCCCAGCGAAGCGATCGGGATGTGACAGCGCGACGTTGTAGCAGAACCCACCGCCACGAGAGAAGCCGCCGACAAAGACGCGTCGCACTGGATGCTGCGCAGTAACTTCGTCGAGTACTTCGAGGACGCGCTCTTCTTCCCCTGCTTGCCACGCAGCGTTCGCCTTGGCGTTGATCGAGATCGCGATCCACTCGGGTTTCATCGGGTACGTCGTCCAGTGCGTCATGAACGTGCTGTGATGACCCCCTGCGCCGTGCAACAGAATGATTGCGGTAGCGCCGCGCGCACTGCCATCGGCATCCGTTGTAGGTAAGTAGACGGAATAGGTGACCCCGCCCTTTGTCTTGCGCTCGACGGTCGGGTCGGGCTGCGCCCATGAGCTGACAGTCGAGAGAACAAGCGTCACGAGAACGGCGAGAGTTCGAGCGGGATGGGGCATGGGCTCTTTCTCCAAGAGGGTCCGAAGCGTCTGTTTGGAGAACAGTATCTTCAGGATCGGGGCACGGACAAACAGATTCGTCCGCACAGACGGCACGCCCCCTGGCATCTTGCTTACGCCGCCCGCCCTCCCCCGATCGGGAGGGCCCCGATACTGCTTCACCTCCTTTCTGGCCCAGAAACCGGTCGGCGACAGGTCTCGGGCCTTTGTTCGTATTCGTGGGTCGCTTTGCTCTTCTTGCGTCCCGACGCGTTGAGGCAAGACTACGCCTCCAGCTCTTGGTCCCAGTACAGCTCTCCGAGGAAAGCCTCCCAGGACGCCGGAGCACGGCGGCTATCGATGCCCAACGTCAAGTTGCGCGGCTTCGTCGGCTCCCGCCGGAGACGAAGCCCCGCTTCTTCCGGAGTACGGCAACCCTTCTTCTGGTTGCAGTCGAAGCAAGCGACGACGAGGTTCTCCCACGTCGCCAAACCACCGCGGCGGCGCGGAATGACGTGGTCAAGCGTTAGATCGCTGACGCGCGGTCGCCGCCCGCAGTACTGGCATGCATTGCGATCGCGCGCAAACAGGTTGCGACGCGTCGGTGCAAGCTTGCGACGGCGTGCGCCGGTGTGACGCACGACAATCACTTCCGGTGCTGGCATCGACCATCCACAGCCGCGCAGGCGGCGTTCGGTCTTCTGCGCATAGCACGCTGCGTCACGCCACGAATCGAAGTCCAGCATCCCGTAGGAGGCCGGATCCACGACTTGCGCGATGTCTCGATACAGCAGCGTGACGGCGCGACGCACCGTCGTCGTCTGAATGGGGTACCACGCACGGTTCAAAACCAGCACGGGGTCGGTCAGCACTGAGGTCGCTGACATGAGTTCTCTCTTTCTGTTTGGTTTCTGAGTTCTGGATCTTGGATTCTGATAGCAGGCACGAAAAAGCGGCCTCCCCGGGCAGTCTGCCCAGGAAGGCCGCTTCGTAAGTTGCGTGAACTATCGAAGACCGTCCTAGGCCCGCACCCCCATATCGAGGCTCTTTGCCATCTCGAAACCCTGGGCGCCGCCGCTCGTATCTGGCTGCATCTTGCCGATGGGTGCGCTGCCCAACGTGGCAACACCAGACGACACGTAGCCGTGCACTCCGGAGCGTCCGGGCACGGTTTGCGGCGCACAACAGCGCAGTTTGGATAGGGGTGACCCATGCAACGCGGACACGGTGTTCTCCTACGGTAACTCCTGCAATCTTCTTCGCTGAATCACGACGAGCGACGCAGCGGCTGCCTTGGTGGCAACACTCTCAGCCGGGGAGACGTGACCGACGCGATCGCGTTGCATCGAATCCGAGAGAACTTTCGCGCGGTCGACGCTTCGTTTAGCATGCGCCGCTTCGTGAACCCGTAGGAGTCCGCCGTGGAGAACATCACAAGCCAGCAGGTCATCGTCTTCACAGTCCTCGGTGCCATCATGGCGCTGCTGGTCTGGGGGCGCTGGCGTTATGACCTGGTCGCGTTCGCGGGACTGCTGGTCGCCACGATAGCCGGAGTCGTCGACAAAGATGATGCGTTCTCCGGTTTCGGACACCCAGCGACGGTCGTCATCGCGATGGTGTTGATCGTCAGCCGTGGTCTCTCGAATGCCGGCGCCATCGACTTCGTGACTCGCGCGGTAGCCGGACTGGCCACGAATCTGACTCGACACATCTTCGTGATGTCGGGGCTCGCCGCAGCGCTGTCGGCGGTCATGAACAACGTCGGAGCGCTGGCGCTGCTGATGCCGGTCGACCTGCAAGCAGCGAAGAAGGCGAAGCGCAGCCCGGCCCTGACGCTGATGCCGCTGTCGTTCGCGTCGATCCTTGGCGGCCTCGTGACATTGATCGGTACACCACCCAATATCATTATCGCCGCGGTCCGTGGCGAAGAGTTCCCGGCCAAAGGCGCCTTCTCGATGTTCTCCTTCGCTCCGGTGGGTCTCGCTTGTGCGGCCGCTGGCGTCGCCTTCGTGGCACTCGTCGGCTGGAGGCTGATCCCGCGGGGACGCAGTGCGCCGAACGACGACAAAGGTTTCGACCTCGAGGACTACCTTGCCGAAGCCAAGGTGCCGAAAGAATCTGCGATCATCGGCAAGAAGGTGCGCGAACTCGACAGCGATGCCTCCGAGTACGAAATCGACATCGTAGGCCTCGTACGGCGCGGCACACGTCTTCCCGGGATGGCGCGCCACGCAGAGATCCGCGCTGGTGACTTGCTCGTCATCGAAGGCGGACCGGAAGACCTCGACCGGTTCATCAAGACGCTCGGTCTCACGCACGCGGTTGCCGAAGGGTCCAAGACGAAACTGCTGACGAACGACGACGTCTCGTTGATCGAGGTCGTGGTTCCGCCGGGGGCCCGCGCCGAAGGGCGCAGCACGATGAGCCTGCGCCTGAAGTATCGCTTCGGTGTCCACCTACTCGGGATCGCCCGCCAAGGGGAGAAGATCCGCGGGCGCCTACGGCACACGCAACTCACAAAGGGCGACGTGCTGCTGCTGCAGGGCAACACCAACGAGCTGCCCGACGTCGTAAGCTGGTTGGGCTGCCTGCCGCTAGCGACTCGGGCGCTGCCGAAACTGCAGAGCGGTAAGGCTTTGACAGCGACCATCATCTTCGTGACAGCGATCCTAATGGCGAGCATTGGTTGGCTGTACCTACCAGTCGCTCTCGCTGCCGCAGCCGTTGCGATGGTTTTTGCCGGAATCGTGCCACTGCGCGACATCTACACGAACGTCGATTGGCCTGTCATCGTCTTGATCGGTTCCATGATTCCGATTGGGCAAGCGATGGAAAACACGGGTGCAACAACCCTGATTTCCACCGGCATCTTGTCGTTGAGTCAGGGCTCGTCGCCAGTCGTCGTCTTGACACTACTAATGGTCGTGACGATGACCCTGTCGGACGTGATGAACAACACGGCGACCGCGGTCGTCGCCGCACCCATTGCCATCAACCTGGCGGACCGACTGGACGTCAATGCGGATCCGTTCCTGATGGCAGTCGCGGTCGCCGCGTCGTGCGCGTTCTTGACCCCGATCGGGCACAAGAACAACACGCTGATCCTCGGCCCTGGGGGGTATCGATTCGGCGACTACTGGCGTATGGGATTGCCGCTCGAAGTCATCGTGATCGCCGTCGCAATTCCGATGATCTTGTGGATCTGGCCGTTCTAGGTCGGAAAGCGCCGCAGAACACCCCAATAGTGCTGTTCAAAAACCGGTTGAGGCTGCGCTATACTGCAATCTGATATCGCTCGTAGATCCACCTAGACGAAAGATCTAACAACCATGCTGCGGATAACGCTCGTCGCCATCTTGTCCTGTACGCTCTGCCTAGTCGGTTGCGACCAAGGCGCCACGAAGCAGACGACCAAGAACCCACCAAAGGTCGAGAATGCGAGCACGACCACGGCGAACGAAGTCGCGACGAAGAAGGTCGAGCCACCGGTGTCGAAGGCCGAGTCCGAGGCTACCTCTTCAACTTCATCAGCCTCACCGCCTCAAGGTTCCAGTCGCAGCAAGCATCACGTCGTTGAAGTCCTCGACGGCGTCGAGTGGATCACTGCCAAGAACCTACCGCCGGTCGCCAGTCGCGATGCCAAGAAGGGCGGCGAACTGCGCTCCCACATCCCCCAGTACATCACGACGTTGCGCTATCTGGGCCCGAACTCGAAGCTGACGACGATCTCAGACATCTATGGCCTGACGCACGAACGGCTGCTCGGCCTCCATCCCGAGACGCACGAGCTGATCCCAGCCGTCGCCTCCCACTGGCGGGTCTCTGACGACAGCATGACGTTCTGGTTCAAGATCGACCCGCGGGCGCGATTCTCGAACGGTAAAGCGATCACGGCGGCGGACTTCGTCGCTAGCTACAAGATGCTCGTGAACCCCGACATCAAGGATCCTGGCACGCGCAAGCTCTACAACGACATGTACGAGCTGCCGGTCGCAGAAGCTCCGGACGTCGTCCGCGTCAAAGCGAAGTATCCGACGTGGCGCGGCCTGATCTACATCTCAATCTTCCCTTGGATCTATCCGGCAGAAGAAGCGTCGATGGCCGCCGACGTCTACCTGAAGGAATTCAACTGGAAACAGATGACTGGCTCGGGCCCGTACATCATCGAAGACTATGACCGCGACCTCAAACAAGAGGTATCGATCACGATGACGCGCCGCAACGACTGGTGGGGCACCGTCGAAGAGGAAAACAAGTACTGGTACAACTTCGACAAGATTCACTTCGTCGTGGTTCGCGATCAGACACTTGCGTTCGAGAAGTTCAAAGCTGGCGAGCTCGACTACATCGATATCCTGCGATCGCAGCGCTGGGTCGAAGAATGCAACTTCGACAACGTGAAGAAGGGTTGGGTCCAGAAGCGCAAGATCTACAACGAAGAGCCGCAGAGCTACGGCGGTTTCATGTTCAACATGCGCGAGTGGCCGTTCGACGACAAGAACGTACGCCTGGGCTTCATCTACGCGTGGAACCGCGCTCGTCTTTTCGACAAGTTTTTCTTCAACGAGTACGAGTTCATTGACTCGTACTACCCCGGCGGGCAACTGGCGAATCCAAAGAACCGAACACTGCGCTACAACAAAGCTCGCGCCGAACGCTTGCTGGATCGAGCGGGCTACACCAAGCGCAACGCCGCCGGCATCCGCGTGCACGAGCAGACGGGTAAGGCGCTTGTGATCGACTTCGAGTTCGCGACGCCGAGCTTCGAGCGGATCCACAAGATTGTCGCTGAGGATCTGAAGGCTGTCGGAATCCAACTGAACTTGAACCTGGTGGACTACACGGCCCTCCGTAAGCGCATCGACGAGCGCAAGTTCAAGATGTACTACCAGACGTGGCGTGCACCGACGTTCCCAAACCCGATGTCGCAATGGCACTCCGACATGGCGGTGCAGGAGAACTCGAACAACCTCACGGGTTTCCAGAACGCCGAAGTCGATAAGCTGATCGCAGAGTACGACCGCTGCATGGACCAAGCGCGTCGCAATGAGATCATGCGAACGATCGATGGAATCGCCTTCAAGGAATACACCACTGCACTGTCGTGGTTCGCGCCATTTACTCGCGTCCTCTACTGGAACCGCTACGGCCAACCGGCAACCTACTTGACACGGTTCATGGACAAGCGCGCGATCATGTACACGTGGTGGTATGACACCGGTAAGGACGCTGTGTTGAAGCAGGCGATGGCAGAGGACACGAAGTTGCCGATCGGTGAGATGATCGTCGACGCGTGGGGCACGAAGGCCCGCCTCACGCCGGCTGCTGCTCAGAAGCAGTCGGGCTCGACTGAGGAGAACAAGCCCAAGTAGGTCCTGCGATGGGATCGGACGCGTTGAACTCCTCGGTGAGATAGAGGCTCGATTTGCACGGGATGCTGAACTACTTCGGCCGGCGTATTCTTCTGGTGCCGGTCACCTTCATCGCGATCACGCTCATGGTGTACGCGATCTTGCGGGTTGCGCCTGGCGGTCCGATCGAGCAGCTGGAAGCGCAGCTGCGCGGTACGGCTGCCGAGTCTGGCGCCGCCGCTGCCGGTGGCCCAGACACGCAGGGTCTCGATGAGGACGCCAAGGAAGAGCTACGGCGCTACTACAACCTCGACCGACCCATTATCGTCGGCTATCTACAGTGGCTCGGCGTCTGGCAGAAGACCAAAGAGAAGCGCGTGCCTCTCGAGGAGCGCCGCGCGGACGAGGCGTTTTGGGGACGCGCAGATTCTCTCCTCAGCGAGTATCGTAGCGCACACGATGCGTTCGACGCGACGCTCGCGCGCGTAAAGTGGACGGAGGTCGGCGAGAACCTGTTCCGGCCGGTCACCGACGCAGTCCGGCAAACCGACACTTCCTTCTTCGCGCAAGCAGACACGCTACTACAGGCGGGCTTGCCCAAACGAAAAGAACTACGCAAGCATCTCGAGTCCGCTGGCTACCAGCTGGTCGACACGACCTACTACGCCCCAGCGACAGGGACTCTGTCGGCGGCGGAACAGGCGACCCTGGCACAGCTGGTCGCCGAGCGACAGGCAAGCGCCGCCTCGCTAGAGGAACTAGAGGCCTGGATATCACCCCGCAGCATCGGCGTCACCAGCACCTTCAGCCTCGTGCACCAGAACCGACAATTCTCCGGAATCCTGCAAGGCGATTTCGGTGACTCCTTTCAATACAACAAGTCCGCGATCGACGTCATCGTGTCGAAGTTTCCGATTTCGATCTTTCTCGGATTGATCGGCTACTTTTCGGCATGGTTCATTTGCATACCGCTCGGGGTGTTCAAGGCGATCCGTCACCGCTCGCACGCCGACACCATCACGTCGGTCGCAGTCTTCATCGGCTACGCGACGCCGGGCTGGGTCGCTTGCCTGTTGCTGTTGATCTACTTCGGAGGCGGCAGCTACTTCGACGTCGTCCCACTAGGTGGGTTTCGGTCGCAAGACTGGGACCTTTGGTGGGAGAACGGGGAGTACTGGCGCTGCGTCGTCGATCAGTGCCACCATATGGCGGTGCCCGTGTTCGGCTACTTGATTGCGAGCTTCGCAGCGATGACGATCTTGATGAAGAACTCGCTCCTCGAGAACCTCGGTGCCGACTACGTTCGCACCGCATTCTCGAAGGGACTGCCAGAGCGCCGTGTAATCTTGGTCCATACGCTACGCAACTCCATGATCCCGATTACGGCAAGCGTTGGCCGCTCGTTGGGCCTCGTTTTCGCCGGGTCCTTCCTGATCGAGAAGACCTGCAACATACCCGGCATGGGGCTGCTGGGCTTCAACGCAATCTTGCAGCGTGACTTCCCGATCATCCTTGGAACTCTTGTCTTCCTGGTTCTGATTCAACTGATTGGCAACATCATCTCTGACGTCATCTGGGCCCTCATCGATCCACGGATTCGCTTCCAGTAGAAAGGAGAATCTCATGCTGACGTTTCTCGGCATCTTGGTTGTCCTCTTACTGGGCTACCTGCTGACTACCCGGGCGATCCCGTGGCTGGCAGTCCGCGTCGGACGCCTGCTGGGCTTCCGTATGGTGATGAACCCGCTAACCCTGAAACGTGTACAGCGCTTCAAGCGGATCAAGCGTGGCTACTACTCGTTCATGATCTTGGCGGTGTTGTTCGTCACGTCCTTCTTCCTGGAGGGACTTGCGAACCACAAGCCGCTCTACATGAAGTACGACGGCAAGACGGCCTATCCGGCAATGCGCGACCTGGGGCGGACGTACTTCGGCTGGCTCTTCACGATCTCCGACTTCGACCGGACCGGTGACTTCGGGATCCCTGGCGAAACCCAGCTCGACTACGGCTTCTTCACGGCGTGCATCGATGACCCGGAAGCTGGCTTTGCCGAGCTGATGGCAGCGAAACGCAAAGAGCTCGAGTCACTCAAGGCGGAGTTTGCCGACCTCAGGCTCGAGGTCGCAGAGCTGCGCGAAGACGGCGAAGAGCCCGAGGACTGGCTGCTCGAGGATCTCGCGTCCGCGGACGAGGTCGAAGGCAAGCTAGTTGCGGCCATCGCCGAGCTCGAAGGGTCGAAAGAGGTGTTCGCCTCCGGTCGCGCGTCAGTCATCTGGCCCCTGTACCGCTTCAGCCCGCATCAGAGCCGACTGAACCTTCCCGGGTCAGCACCATTTCCACCTACGATCTGGCGCTTCGAAGACGCTTTGAAGAAGGCACTGAAACAGGCTGTCAAAGACGGTGATGACGCGACTCTTGTCGCGGTCTTGGGGGATGAACGGGAACCGTTGCAAGCGGCGTTCGCAAGCGCTGACGAAAACACCATCGAGGAGGCTTTGGGCGCAGCGCTCGCTGCAGCTGACCGCGCAACGTTGCAACGGGAGTTTGGCCTGACCCAATTGACCGCGCCGCTGGGCACCGGCCCAGCCGGCGTCGACATCCTGCCGCAGCTCATGTACGGCTTCCGCGTGTCGGTTGCGTTCGCACTGGCAGTGCTGGTGGCAGGCTATGTAGTTGGCGTCTTCGTCGGCGGCCTAATGGGCTTCTACGGTGGTTGGACCGACATCGGTATACAGCGGATCATTGAGATCTGGGGATCGATCCCGTTCCTGTTCACGATCATGATCATCGCCGAGATCGTGCACCCCGGCTTCTGGATGCTTGTCATCTTGTTGATCGTGCTACGCAGCTGGCTTGCAATCACCGAGTTGATCCGTGGTGAGTTCTATCGCGAAAAGTCGCGCGACTATGTGCAGGCTGCGATCGGTACCGGCATGGGCGACATCAAAGTGATGATGAAGCACATCTTGCCGAACTCGCTGGTTCCGGTCGTCTCGCGCGCACCCTTTTCGTTCGTGAACTACATCTCGGCGCTCGTGTCGCTGGACTACCTCGGCTTCGGGCTGCCCCCCGGGACTCCGAGTTGGGGCGCTATGCTGCGTGCCGGTGCGCCCCAGATCACGACAGAGCCGCACCTGGTCCTACTGCCGGTTTCGATCTTCGCGCTGACGCTACTGATGGTCGTGATGATCGGGGAAGCCGTGCGCGAAGCCTTCGATCCCAAAGTCCTGTCGCGGTTGAGGTGAGACGATGAGCGAGACCGAAAAGAAAACTCAGCCGCTCGTGCAGGTGAAAGATCTCGTCACGACGTTCGATGTCGAGGGCACAACGATTCGTGCGGTCGATCGCATTTCGTTCGACATCGCGGCTGGCGAAGTGTTGGGCCTCGTCGGGGAGTCGGGGTGCGGCAAGTCGGTGACTTCGCTGAGCATTCTGAAGCTGATTCCCGATCCGCCCGGCAAGGTCGCCGAGGGAGAGATCCGGTTTCGCGGTTGTAATCTCCTAGAGCTCGACTACGACGAGATGCGCAAGATTCGCGGCAAAGAGATCTCGATGATCTTCCAAGAGCCAATGACGTCGCTGAACCCAGTCTTCACGATCGGCTGGCAGATGCGGGAATCGATCCTGTACCACAACGGTTGCTCGAAGGCAGAAGCGCAGGCGCGCGCTGTCGAAATGCTCGAGCTGGTCGGGATTCCGGACGCCGCCAACCGCATGAAGAACTATCCGCACCAGTTCTCCGGTGGGATGCGTCAACGCGTGATGATCGCGATGGCACTGTCGCTGAACCCATCGCTGCTGATCGCCGA
This sequence comes from Planctomycetota bacterium, assembly GCA_039028735.1. Lineage (GTDB taxonomy): Bacteria > Planctomycetota > UBA8108 > UBA1146 > JAJFFE01 > JBCCHQ01. Next base: position 93,729 of record JBCCHQ010000001.1, read on the forward strand.
CGAACCAACCACTGCACTCGACGTTACGATACAAGCGCAGATCCTCGACTTGATGCTGGAGATGAAGAACCGCCAAGAAGGCGCGTCGATCTTGTTGATCACGCACGACCTCGCCGTCGTCGCTGAGACCTGCGACCGCGTCGTGGTCATGTACGCCGGGCGCATTCAGGAGATCGCTCCCGTGAAGGCGCTCTTCAAAGACCCTCAGCACCCGTACACTCGCGGTTTGATTCGCAGCTTGCCGCGCCCCGAGTTGGAACGCGTCGAGCGTCTGGACACGATCCCGGGCATGGTTCCGTCATTGTTCAATCTGCCCAAGGGATGCCGATTCTGCACGCGCTGTGCTGACAAGATCGACCGCTGCGAGACCGAAGAGCCGGAGTTGCGAGAGACGGAGACAGGGCACTGGGTGCGCTGCCACTTGGTCGAGGAGAGTGTGAAGTGACAACGACCAAGACTGCTACAGAGACTCCGATCCTCGAGACGCAAGACCTGAAGGTCTGGTTCCCGGTCTACCGCGGCGTCATCCCGCGCCACGTCGCCGACGTCAAGGCCGTCGACGGTGTCTCCTTCTCGGTCCGGCCGGGCGAGACCATTGGGGTCGTCGGAGAGTCTGGTTGCGGCAAGAGTACGCTGGGCAAAGCAATCATGGGGTTGGTCGATTCGACGGACGGCAAGATCCTGTTCACAACGGACGAGCACCCAACCGTTGACCTCGCGCAGTTGGGTCGCCGACGTATGCGCCCGTATCGGCGCGAGATCCAGATGGTGTATCAGGATCCGTACAGCTCGTTGAACCCGCGACTCTCGGTCGAAGAGATCGTATCGGAACCGCTATCGATTCACATGAAGTCGATGAAGCCCAAGGAGCGCCGCGACAAGGTCGCCTGGCTCCTGAACAAGGTCGGGCTGAACGAAGATCAAATGAATCGCTACCCGCATGAGTTCTCGGGCGGGCAGCGGCAGCGCATCGGGATTGCCCGGGCACTGGCGACGAACCCGAAACTGATCATTGCCGATGAACCCGTCAGCGCGCTCGACGTCTCCATTCAGGCGCAGGTGATCAACTTGCTGATGGACTTGCAGGAAGAGTTCGGGCTGACCTTCGTGTTCATCGCTCACGACCTCAGCGTCGTCGAGCACATCTCGAAACGAGTCGCGGTGATGTACCTTGGCAACATCGTCGAGATCGGCACGACCGAACAGATCATGAATCAGCCGAAGCACCCCTATACGCAAGCGCTGCTGAGCGCCGTGCCGCGCCCGGACCCCGAGTTGGAGCGGCCCGACCGCGTAGCATTGCGAGGCGACGTCCCCAGCCCGATGGCCAAACCATCTGGCTGCGGCTTTCGCACCCGTTGCCCGATCGCTCAAGATCGCTGCGCCGGCGATCGCCCTGAGTTCGTTGACTTCCAGGGCGGCCATCAGGCGGCGTGCTACTACGCCGAGTAGACGGCGCAGGAAGGTTCGACGGACCGTGGAATACGAGAAGCTTGGCGTTTTCTATCTCGGCAAAGAGTACGACCTCGCAGCCGGCGAGATGGATGAAGCCCCGATCCTCTACGATTCGCGGGATCTGACCACGCACGGCATCTGCATCGGCATGACCGGTAGCGGCAAGACCGGGTTGGCGATCTCTCTTCTCGAAGAAGCCGCGATCGACGGTGTACCGATCATCGCGATCGACCCCAAGGGTGATCTCGGCAACATGCTGTTGACGTTTCCCGATCTCGCGCCAGAGGACTTCGAGCCTTGGGTGGACCCCGCTGCCGCCCAGCGCAAAGGTCAGACGACGGCCGAGTACGCCAAGGGTCGCGCAGACTTGTGGCGCAACGGTCTCGCCAGCTGGGACCAAGATGGTGCCAGGATTCAACGCCTCCGCGACAAGGTGGATCTCAACATCTACACGCCCGGTAGTTCACAGGGCCGCCCACTCGCCGTGCTCCGCTCGTTCGACCCGCCGACCGGTGACCGCGCCAACAACCGCGACGCCCGGCAGAATCTGATCGACGGAGCGGTGAACGGCCTACTGGCGCTGCTGCAGATCGACGCCGACCCGCTCCGCAGCCGCGAGTACTTGCTACTTTGCCGCATCGTCGATCACGCATGGAGTGAAGGGCGCAGCCTGCCCCTGGGTGATCTGATCCGACAGATTCAGAGTCCGCCGTTCGAGAAGATCGGGGTCTTCGATCTCGAGTCGTTCTATCCCGAGAAGGAACGCTTCGAACTCGCACTCAGCGTCAATGGCGTCTTGGCGTCGCCCGGATTCGAAGCTTGGCTCGATGGCGATCCACTGGAAATCCCTCGTCTCCTGCGCAGCCCCGATGGCAAGCCACGCGTGTCGATCTTGTCGATCGCTCACCTCTCGGAGACTGAGCGGATGTTCTTCGTGACGCTGCTCCTCAACGAAGTGCTGAGTTGGGTGCGCACGCAACCTGGGACGTCCAGCCTTCGCGCGATCATCTACATGGACGAGATCTACGGGTACTTCCCCCCTACCGCCAATCCCCCCAGCAAACAGCCGATGCTGACGCTGCTCAAGCAAGCGCGCGCCCATGGCGTCGGCGTGTTGCTTTCGACACAGAACCCTGTCGACCTCGACTACAAGGGCCTGTCGAACACCGGCACGTGGTTCATCGGCCGTCTGCAAACCGAGCGCGACAAACTGCGGGTACTCGAGGGGCTCGAGGGCGCCGACGGCGGGGGCATGTTCGATCGCCAGCGGATGGAACAGGTACTCGCGGGTCTCGGCAGTCGGGTGTTCTTGATGCACAACGTCCACGACGATGGTCCCGTGATCTTCCACACTCGTTGGGCGATGTCGTTTCTGAGTGGCCCGATGACGCTGCCACAGATCGCGTCGTTGTCGACGCGCGAGAGCGAAGCAACTGCACCAGCCAAAGGCAAAGCACGTAAGAAGAAGAAGCAGGCGAAGAAGTCGACGAGAGCAGCGAGCGCTCTCACCGAAACATCGGCGCGCCCGATGCTGGCACCTGGTATCGAAGAACGATTCCTCCGCCCCACGCGACCCGCCCCGGCGGGCACGCGAGTCCTGTATCGTCCAGGAGTCACCGGTACGTTTCGTCTCCACTTCGTGCGTGCTTCGGCGAAGCTCGACGAGTGGCGGGAAGTCGATGTCCTCTTGCCCCTCGCAGGTAGCTCCGACAAGCCGCTGTGGGACGGACTGCTATCGGCCCCAGGAGGCTCGATCGATGGGGACCCCTCGCCGAATGACGGCTTCACGTTCGGCGCCGTCGGCAAGATCGACGCGAAGGGACTCAAAGGTCTCGAAAAAGAGCTGCGCGATCACCTCTATCGGGAACGCAACGTACCGATCTGGAAGTGCAAGCGCTTCCGTTTGACGTCGAGTCCAGGCGAAGACCACGAGACGTTCCTCGGGCGCGTGCAGCACGCAGCGCGCGAGAAACGCGACGAGCAGCTGGCCAAGCTCGAAGAGCGCTACAAGAAGAAGCTCGCGACGATCGAAGACCGCATTCGCAAGGCCGAGCGCCGCCTGGAGAAAGAGAACGAAGACGTCGACCGGGCGCGCAGTGCTTCGCGTTGGTCGATTGGCACGTCGCTGATCGGGGCGTTGTTCGGCAAACGCTTGAGTGGCGTACGCAGTGCGGCACGATCGACCCGCAAGACCTCGAAAGAGAAGCAGGACGTACGACGTGCCGAAGAGGTGCTCGAAGAGCAGCAGGAGAAGTTTGCTGCGATGGAAGAAGAATTCCGCGACAAGGTCAGCGACCTAGAGCTCGACGCCGAGGATCTTCCGGATGTCGACGAGACGCTGGTCAGGCCACGCAAGAGCGACATCTCGAGCCGCATCTTTTGTGTCGCGTGGGTGCCGCATGCAGAAGATCCGAACGGTCACTCGCAGCCGCTGATCGAGGGATCAAAGTAGCTTCGCCGCGCGAGTCGATCTGCACAACCGGCAATCACGACCCATCGACAACCGGGTTGAGACGCTCTTCGCCGCGCCATGGCACAGTGACGTCGGGATCCTCCAGTTGCCAGCCGTCGTTCGACTGCACCATCCAGTGGCTCCGTTGTCCTGCGTGACCTGCAGCCCGTTCGCTACCGGTGATGTTGACGAGGACAGTCGCGTTGGGATCCAGCAACCCGCGCCGCGCCTGCTTGATCACGCCTGCGAGAGCGGTGGCGGCCGAGTTACAAGGATCGATTCCTTCGCACTCATTCGCCATTTGACGCGCCTTGCGAATGTCGGCTTCGGTCACAGACGCAAAACCGCCCTTGCTCTTGCGGACTGCGTTGCGTAGATGCGGGTACGAATGGGAGGGATCACCGTTCAAGAGTTGCGCCGCGATACCGGTCGGCCGCGCGACCATGTGATGCGCTTCCAACGATTCACTCTTCTCGCGGTCGGCATTGACGAGCGGCGCACAACTGTCTTGCTGCACGCACAAAGCGCGCGGAACCCGACGGATCTCACCCATTGCCTGCAGCTCCGCCGCCCCCTTCAGCGTACCAACCACGCCCATACCGCTCGATACCGCCTGCGCGTACCAATCGATCGGTCGCGGAATCTGTTCGACGGCTTCGAAGAATGCCAGCTTCAAGCCCTCTCGCGCGCCCGGGTTGAAGAAGCCACACTCTGGCACCAACCCTTGCTTGTTCGCGAACTCGGCCGCGGCCCGATAGGCGGCCGCGTAAGTCGCATCCCGAAGGCCGATCGAGATCACCCGTGGTGAGTCGCCAAGGTCGACGTGACTCATGGCCTCCTCGGGGGTGAACACGAACATCCGTAGCCCAGGGATCCGGCGAATGCCGTGGGCGTAGGCCGTCGAGCTGTTGCCAGTGGAGGCAGCGCAGAAGGCACGTACGCCCGACTCCCAGAGATGCGCTAGTGCCACGGTCGCCATGCGGTCCTTGGTCGTACCTGTCGGCTGCACCGTCTCGTCTTTGAGATACAGCCACGGCAAGCCGATGGCACTACCCAAAGACTCGGCACGCACACAAGGCGTGTACCGCGAGTTCGTTGCCAACAGGTCACGGTCGGACACTGGCAGCAGGTCGAAGAAGCGATGGTAGGGATTGGGCGAGTCGTGCAGGGTCGCGCTGGCGAGATCGTACTCTACGTCGATCAAGCCACTGCACGCCGGGCAAGCGGTCTTGAATCCTGCTCCGTCATGGACGGAGTCGCACTGGGCACACCGAAAGATCATACGCAGTCTCTATGCAGCGAAGTATGTTCGCGAAATGGGAGAGAAGCGTGCCAAGGGTTGAACCCGTCGTCTGAGTGTCGGCGAGCGAGCCCAATCCGTTGGTCACCGGAGGCTGCCGCAGCAGCCAATCCACACCATCCGATAACTTCGCCGGGAACAACTCCCCGACTACAAAGAATACCATCAGGTGCGCCAGGCGCCGGCCCAGCCCGCGCCGAGGGCCCGCGCCGATGACCTCGAGGGCGGCAGCAAGGATCCCCATGGAGTGGGCTTAGGACACGGCCGTGCGGCACTGATGTGACCCGCACTGACAAGGACGCGACACACCTCCGGGGATCGACGAATCTCGACGAATCTCACGGGGCCCGACCAGCCACGGGATGAGAGATCTCGGGGGCACAGACAGCGTGACCTGCGACGACTTGGTATCAGAGTCCCGATCGTCACAAGAGCGCGAGAACACCCCCATTGCTTCGACAACTCTCTGCTTGCTTCGCGCTGCTACCCGCGGCTACCATACCGAATCGCTACCGCTAACGGCGCGCACATCGTGTTGCCGCTAGCAGTGGAGCTAGCACGTTTTGGAGACGAAGCCTCATGGCACTGTCACTGCACGCACGGCGTAACGGCCGCTGACCAGAGAAGCGAATCGCGCGTCAGGTAGACGCGCTGGGTTCGTCAGGTGGACGATGTACATCAACCTCGACGACAATCCGCTGTGCCGTAACCGACGCCCGAGACCACGCCGTCACGGGCAGCGCAGCCTAGGCTGCGACAAGGCTGCATTAGCTCTCCTCTACCCACCCACTCACGTCGACACGGTTGCAAACCAACGCCACTCCATCCTTGAAAGGACTCCACAATGAAGCTGTGGACTGCGCTCGCTTTGGGAATCTTGGTCGCTGTCAGTGCCGGTATCGGCTGCACGTCTTCGACCGATTCGAAAACACTTCGCTTCACCGCGATCCCTGATCAGAACACGACGGAACTCAAGGAGAAGTTCGGTCCGGTCGCTGACTACCTGGAGAAAACTCTGGGCGTGACTGTCGAGTACGTACCAGCAACCGACTACCAGGCATCGGTCGACATGTTCAAGAATGGCGACGTCCATCTGGCTTGGTTCGGCGGACTCACGGGCGTCCAGGCACGTCACGCGGTCTCCGGAGCGCGTGCGATCGCTCAAGGGGTCGAAGACCCGCAGTACAAGTCATACTTCATTGCCCACAAGGACTCGGGGATCGAGCCCGGCACATCGTTTCCAGCTGGGATTGCGAAATGTTCCTTCACGTTCGGGTCGGAGTCATCGACGTCGGGTCGCCTGATGCCGGAGTACTTCATTCGCAACAACACCGGCAAGGCGCCTGCTGAGTTCTTTGCGAACCAGCCTGGCTTCTCTGGGAACCACGACAAGACCGTCGAGCTCGTGGAGTCGGGTCAGTACCAGGCAGGCGCCGTCAGCTACACGACCTACGACAAGCGTGTCGCCGCAGGCAAGACGGACCCGAATGTATGCCGCATCGTTTGGCAGACGCCGTTCTATGCAGACTACAACTTCACTGCGCACCCCGAGCTCGAGACCATGTTCGGCGCTGGCTTCATCGACAAGCTGCAGAAGGCGCTGATCGACATGAAGGAGCCGGCGCTGCTGCAGGCGTTCCCGCGCAGCGGCATCATCGCGGCCAAGAACGAAGACTTCGCTGGCATCGTCGAGGTCGCGAAGAACCTCGGTTTCCTCAAGTAGGACGCCATGTCAGCAGCGGGCCGCGAATCAACCTTCGCTCTCGAGGACGTGACTGTGCGCTATGCGACAGTCACGCCCCTCGCTGCTGCTTCGTGCGAGATTCACAAGGGAGACCTCGTAGCGCTCGTCGGTCCCAGCGGTGCTGGCAAGACGACGCTACTGCGCACACTCAACGGCACCGTGCGTGCCAGCGAAGGGATCGTGCGGGTGCGGGACCGCGTCGTGCAAGAATTGTCGACGCGTGACCTCCGGCAGCTGCGCAGCCAGATCGGATTCATCCACCAGCACCTCGGATTGGTGCCCAATCTACGTGTCGTTCAGAACGTACTCGCTGGACGCCTGGGCGCGCAGAGTTTCCTACAATCCCTGCGCACTCTGCTGTCGGTCAGCGATCAGCAAGCTGAAGACGTGCATCGCATCCTCGATCGGGTCGGCATCTCCGAGAAACTGTATGAGCGCACCGACCGTTTGTCTGGCGGTCAGCAGCAACGTGTGGCGATCGCACGTGCTCTGTACCAACAACCGATGGCGCTGCTTGCGGATGAGCCGGTGGCGGCGGTCGATCCCACCCGTGCACGAGACACGATCACGCTACTGACCGACCTTGCGCGAGAGCGAGAATTGACGTTGTGCATGAGCCTGCACAAACTGGAGCTTGCGCGCGAGTTTTTCCCGCGCTTGATCGGGTTGCGGGAAGGGCGGATCGTTTTCGATCGCCCCACGACTGAAGTTACTGACAGCGAGTTTCAACAGCTGTACCGCCTCGGTCCAAGTGAGACCAACGCGTGATGCGCCCGCGTCGTTGGCCTGCTAGTTGGGTTGGTACGCGGCGACTGGTACTGCTGTGCATTCTGTTTGCCGGCCTGCTGGCCGCCTGGCAGCTAGGACTCCACCCTGCGCAGCTCATCCCCGATCAAGGGGGCCGCGCACTGGTCGCCGAGTTCTTCCACGGCGCAATCACACCAGCTTTCAGCTATGAGGCGGACTTCGTGCCGGAAGGCACGGCACCGTTGTTGATCAAGGCGCTGCAGGCCGCTCTGCAGACTGTGCTGCTGGCTGCCGCGGCGGTCAGCCTATCGATCGTAGGCGGCCTCGTGCTGGGATTCTGCGGCTCGACTGCATGGTGGAGCGATGAGCTTCCTGGCGCAGATACCGCAGCGCGGCGCGCGCTGCGTCGGGCTGGCACGCCAACACTCTATGCTGTAACACGCTTGTTGATCGGCCTCATGCGATCGACGCACGAGCTACTGTGGGCAACGTTGTTCCTTTGTGCGATGGGTCTAACGCCTCTGGCTGCAGTCATCGCGATAGCCATTCCGTTCACTGGCACGTTCGCGAAGATCTTCTCCGAGATGATCGACGAGGCACCCCGCGACTCCGCTGCGGCGCTGCGGATGGCGGGTGCCAGCCCGCTGCAGGTCTTCTGCTTCGGCCTGCTACCGCAAGCCTTCCCTGACCTGTGCTCGTACACGATGTATCGCTTCGAATGTGCGTTGCGCTCTTCCGCTGTCTTGGGCTTCTTCGGAATTCCAACGATCGGCCAGTCGATTACGCTGTCGTTCGAGAATCTCTACTACCGCGAAGTGTGGAGCTACATCTACACGCTTTTCATCCTCGTTGTCATCGTTGAATGGTGGGGTGTTGCACTACGGCGGAGGCTAGCCGAGTGACGCATCGCAACCCGACCATCGCAAGACTCCATCGGAACCGACCGCGCTGCCGTTTCGCGCGCTACAGCGGGCTTCTCGCTGTCGTGTTGACGATCGTCGCATGGAGCACAGGGGGTTTTCGCGTTACCGACGTCTTCTCTGAACGACGCCGCGCGAACCTATCTCGCTTCTTCGACGAGGCGACGCCGGCACCGCTACGCGATGACGATGCGGCAACAACATTCACAACTTGGATGTTCGATCTACTGGCCGACCCTGGGCTCCAAGCAATGGCAACAACGCTTGCTATCGCAGTTGCGGCAATCGTCTTGGCTGCCACCGTGGCCGCGTTGCTCGTGATCCCCGCCTCACGAAACATCGCCAACGCCGAGCCCTTCTTACCCAGCGGGCGCCCGCCGTCGCTGTTCCGGCGCGCTGGCTGGAGCGGTGTCACCGTCTGCACGCGCTTCTTGCTAACCTTCTTGCGCGCCATTCCCGACTACGTCTGGGCCTTCCTGTTCATTGCCCTGCTGGGTGCGCACGCATGGCCAGCGGTCCTAGCTCTAGCACTGCACAACATCGGGATCCTGGGACGACTTGGCGCCGAAGTCGTCGAGAACAGTAGCAATCAGTTGCCCGGCGTTCTGCGAGGCCTCGGCGGCAGCCGCGCGCAGATCGCGGCCGTAGGCTTGGCACCTGTCGTGTTGCCGAGGTTCTTGCTGTACTTCTTCTACCGCTGGGAGACGTGCGTTCGCGAGGCCACGATTCTGGGCATGTTGGGCTTCTCGTCACTGGGCTTCTGGATCAACGACGCCCGGGTGAGACAGAACATCGACACAATGCTGTTCTTCATCGTGCTTGGAGCGGCTTTGGTGCTCGCCGGCGACGTCCTATCGGCTATTGCCCGCCACTATGTGCGGCGCGCTTCGTAAGAGCCGACCTACGGACAGGCTGAAGCAACGCACGACAGCGTATCGACGCTAGGATCTGCGCCACAGACGTTGTGCGGCGCCGGCAGCAATGGGCCACCGCCGAACAAGCGCGCCAGCATCACGATCGCGTCCGCAATATTGAGCGTCGCGTCATCGTTGGCATCGCAGCCATCCTGACACGACAACGGGGGGCCGCTGGAGAACAACCACGTCAGGTGGTACACAGGATCACTAATGTCGAAAGTGCCATCGACGTTGCAATCACCTCGGTCGAAGGGCTGAGCACGCACGGCGGTGATTGCGAGACCGTCGTAGTCGCAGCCAGCATCCAGCGAGAACACTTCGAAGATGATCGGTCCAGGGTACCAAGGGGCCAGCAGCGGAGCGTTCTGCAGCGACTCGAAGAGTCGCGGCACACCACCGACATCTAGATTCAGCGTCCAGTTCTGGACGTCCGCAATCACATCAACCGTCATCATGCCACTCCCGCTGATCGGCGTAGTCGTCGTACCGTTGTCGATCTGGCCAACGAAGTTGACGACGCTGAACTCAAAGATGGGGCCTAGCGATGGAGCGATCGGCTGCAACGCGAAGGAGCCGCTGACATCACCCAACGCAATCGCGGGGCAATCACACGGCGAGGGGCCGATGCAGCCGTTTTGAAACAGCGAAGGCGCGGTGATCTCGAACAGATCCTGCGCCGAGCTACGCTCGGAAAACGACAACACGACGACCAAAGTCGACAAGCCCAATCGCGTGATCCGGTTCATGGCGGTTCCTCTCGGCAATCAAGTCACGTCATAGGTTCGAAACGGCGCCGTCAGATTGCAGCCTATGTCTTGCTACAGCGGCGGTCACGGAGACGGTACTCTCCTAGATCGAGAGCTCCGGGACCTTGTGACGCGCAAAACGCCGTTGTGGCAGAAGCCGCGCGCAAGTACGGTAGTCCAGCCCGCGGGGGCTGGGAGTGCCCGCGGTCTCGAACGCTCAGATTCTCAGCGAACGCGATCTTCAACGACCCAGGCTGCGGCAACCTCAGGCAGCCTCGAACAGGATCATGACTACAGACGCTTCAGACATGGTACCAGCACTCGAAGTACAAGGCTTGATCAAGCGCTTCGGCGATCTGGAAGCCGTCGCGGGCCTAGATCTCGTCGTACCGCAAGGCCGCTGTCAGGGGCTGCTCGGTCCTAACGGTGCGGGCAAGAGCACGACGATCAACATCATCGTCGGATTGCTCCTCGCCGACGAAGGAGAAGTGCGAGTACTCGGCACCGACTGGCGTACCGACGCGCAAGCCATCCGCGAGCAGATCGGTGTGCAGCTACAAGAGACGCAGCTGTTCGAAAAGTTGACGTGTTTCGAGGCGCTCCGTCTGTTTCGGAGCTTCTACCGCAGCGGTCGTGACCCCGACGAGATCCTCGACGTGGTCGGTCTGACCGAGAAACGCGATGCCCGGTACGTCACGCTGTCAGGGGGGCAAAAGCAGCGGCTCTCTTTGGGGTGCAGCCTCGTCAATGACCCGAAGCTGCTGCTACTGGACGAGCCGACGACGGGCCTTGATCCGCAAGCGCGTCGACGCGTCTGGGAGATTGTCGACGATTTCAAGGCTCGTGGTGGCACGGTGCTGCTGACGACGCACTACATGGACGAAGCCGAACAGCTGTGTGATGACATCGTAATCATCGATCACGGCAAGAGCATCGCCGAGGGCAGCCCGCAGCAGATCATTCGTTCTCTCGGCGCAGAAAGCCTCATCGAATTCTCGATCGGGTCGGACACCTCGCTCGCGCAGGGCGAACTGGAGCAGTTGGCGGGCGTGGTTCGCGTCCACGCACAGGACGAGAAAGTAACGCTGCACGTCGAAGCAACGCACGAAGCCGTACCAGCACTCGTCGGCGCGATTCGCGATCGCGGCATGAGCCTTGTGCATCTGCAGACTCACCGACCAACCCTCGAAGATGTATTCGTGTCACTGACAGGACGGCACCTGCGCGATGGCTAGACACCAACTGTTCGAACTGACCCGCATGCGAGTCGTTACGTTCCTGCGCGAACCCGAGGCGGTATTCTGGGTCATCGTGTTTCCGCTCTTGCTGGCGATCATTCTCGGTTGGGCGTTTCAAGACCGCGGCATCGCCAGCGAAACCGTCGCGGTCTTGGTCGACGAAGAGGGCGCGCGACCTGCCGTGCTGGAGCTGCTGGAAGCCGAGGAGCACCTACAGACCGAAGTGATCATCGATCGTGACGAGGCCGAACGGAGACTAGCGTTCGGCAAGATTGCAATCCTTGTCATACCCGGCAACCCAGTCACGCTGCAGTACGACCCGCAACGGCCAGAGGCAGACATCGCCCACTTGCGAGTGGAGCGCGCGTTGCACATCGCTCCCGAAGAACGCGCTGCGATCAAGAACGTCGAAGTCAAAGAAACGGGTTCGCGCTACATCGACTGGTTGTTCCCCGGGTTGCTGGGGATGAATCTCATGGGCACCGGGATCTGGGGGATCGGCTTTGCGATCGCAGAGATCCGTCAAAAGAAACTACTGCGGCGCTTTCTCGTCACCCCGATGCGCAAGAGTTCGTTCATGATGGCGTTCATCTTGTCGCGCGGCGTGTTTCTCGTCGGGGAAGTCGGCGTGCTGGTGGTCTTCGCAACGCTGGTCTTGGGGGTTCCGCTGCGCGGCAGTCTGATCGGCTTCTCACTGCTGTGCGTGCTCGGCACGATCACGTTTGCGGCGTTGGGCGTGTTGGTCGCATCTCGCGCGCGCACGATCGAGGGCGTTTCGGGAGTCATGAATCTAGTGATGATGCCGATGTGGTTGTTCTCGGGGGTCTTCTTCTCCTACGAGAAGTTCCCAGAAGCCGTACACCCGTTCATTCAGGCGTTACCCCTCACGGCGCTCAACGACGCGCTACGACTGCTGATGCTCGAGGGCACTACCATCGTCGATCTGCTGCCGCATATAGGTATCCAGCTTGCGTGGACTGCCGTCACGTTCTTGATTGCGCTGAAGGTCTTTCGCTGGGAGTGAACCGCGGTTACGGGCAGTTCGTGCCGATCCCACAATCGAGGAGATCCGCAGTGGGGTCGACTCCACACAGCGTGGCCGGAGCGGGCAGCGGAACCGGCACCATCCCGAACAGCGAATTCAACACGGCGACCGCGTCGGCGATGTTCACGGTACTGTCGTCGTTGGCGTCGCAGGCAGACTCGCAGGCGAGTGGTACTGGGGTACCGCTCCCGAACAGGTGCGCCAACGTCGCGACCGCATCTGCAATGTTGACCGTCGCATCGTTGTTGCAGTCACCGCGCAAGAAGGTACTTGGCCATGTCAGTACCTGTGTGTCGATGACGCCATCCAAGATCGTGCGGATCTGCGACGCGTAGCTGGTACCGCTCGACGGGCGCTCGTTGAAGAGAACCGCGTAGTTGACGCCGTCGCCCCGCTGCCGGGCCAAGGCATTGGTTCCAGACAGCGAGCCTGTGTGATTGCGCTTCCAAGTGCTGCCCTCGGTGCCAGTACGAAAAGCACCAATGCTCGGCCCACTGATGTAGTACGTCTGGAGGAAGTACAGCAGCGGCGCCGTGGCAGCGACAATGCGCCCTTGAGAAACGCGCGCTTCGTGATTCCAACCTCCGTAGGGGCAGTTGACCGTAGTGGCCGGGGCGAAGACGTTCGTGCAGAACGCAGTGCTTTGATACCACGGCTCGCGCGGGTCCTGCTGACTAGCCAGCGTGCGGCCGAGGATCAAGTCCGCGGCATCGACGGGGAGGATGCCGAACACGGAATCATGCACGTACTGCAGGTAGCTCGTACCCGCGAACTCCTCGATCACGAGTCCCAGGAACATGTAGCCGACGTTGGCATAGGCGTAGGTGGTACCGGGGTTGTGCTGCAGAGGCTGGCCCAAGATCCAGCGTGCGAGATCCGCACGGCTTGGTGGACTGGTCACACCGAGTGCGCCGGCGGCCGTGATCTCCATATAGGTCAGATCGCCGACGAGGTCGCGGTCCCAGCCACCTTCGTGATCGAGCAAGTTGCGCACGGTGATGCTGGCGATCCGCGGATCGCCGAGCACCGGAAACGGCGTGATGCTCAACAAGCCGCCACCGGGCTGCCCCACATCGAAGACAGCGTCTGACAGCGAGAAGTGCCCGGCCGCGACAAGCCGACGAATCGCGCTCGCCGTGATCGGCTTGGTGACGCTGGCAACGCGCATCATTGCACTGGCGGGCAGCGGCGTCGTGTGTGCGGCATCTTGCCAACCATACCCTCGCTGCAAGACGACGACGCCGTCCTTCATGACACCCAGGACGCCGGCTTCGATGCCGTTGGAGTTCATGAAGTCCAACATCGCTGTATCGAACGCTTGTAGTTCGGTAACGGCTGCTCCGCTCACCGGCAGCTGTGCAAAGGTTGCCGCTGGGCACAGCAGGATCGTGCCAAGCAGCGCCAGCAAGTGCGTCCTCAACCTAGCAATTCGCATCGTGGCACCTTTCACTAGAACAGTCGGCGATTGTAGCCGCTCTACGCTAGCGCGTGAACCACCACCAGGCTCCGGCGTGGGCCGCGCCGATGCACCAAAACACCAGCTGGTAGCTGAGCTTGCGTGTCTTGTGCCGAAACACACGCTGTGCGATCAAAGCGCCGGGCCAGCCGCCGAGGAACTCCAGGAGATGGAGACGAGCTTCGGGGACTCGACGCTGTTGTCTACGTGCAGCGTTCTTGTCGACGCCATAAACGATGAACGTGACAGCGCTGGCGGCGGCGTACACTGCCGCGCACCACAACCACGCACTCTGCCACGCACCGGTCGAATGCACCTGTGCGGTAAAGAGCGGATTCAACGTCGCGCTCCCAACCCGCGCAAACGCAGCCCGATCATACGCAGCAAGAACCGTGGGTTCCCGACGAAGTATCGGTGCCACAGCTTGCGCGGGCTGGCAACGAGACGCGCCAGCCACTCGAGACCGTGGTCGGTCATCCAACGAGGTGCACGTCGTTCATAGCCGGAGTAGTAGCGAAACAAGGCACCCGTCGCGAGGTAGACGCCATGGTCCAACTCGCACTTCGCCTCCCTCGCCCAGGTTTCTTGTCGCGGCATACCCATCCCGGTAACGACAAATGCGGGTCGCTTGGCGCGCAGATCGCTCATCAGACTCTTCGCCTCGGCCCCGTCGAGTTCGAAGAAGCCGTGATGGTGTCCAGCTACCTCGATCTCTGGGTGTCGGCCTTGTACGGCAGTGACAAACAGCTCGACGACTTCTTGCGTGTCGCCCACGAAGTAGACGCTGTGGCCGGCCGCCGCACATCGTTCGAACAGGAGGTCGATCCAGTCGGGAGGCGTGAGGCGTTCACCCAGCCGATAGCCAAGGATGCGAGCCCCGAGCTTGACACCAAACCCATCACAAAACACGATGTCTGAACTGTTCAAGGCCTCACGAAAAGAAGCGTCTGCGTGTGCGAGATTCATACCGTGCACGTTGACGTAGTTGACCAGCGCGGGCGTACCGTTGCTCGCGTAGTCAGTCATTTTCGTGAGAAGCGTCTCTTTGCCGATCGGGTCGATCTCGACTCCGGAGACGCAGATCTTGTCAGGTTGCATCGGGCTCTTGTCTGCGACCAATCTGTTTTTCGGCCTAGTCACTCGACCAACGCTCACGCCTGGGAGTCGTGGGAGGCAGATCGTATCGTGGCCGGCGACGACGTTGAAGAGACCTTCCTCTCTTCGGCTGGGAGCAGAGACGAGCCGAGCACAATCGGCGGCACTTGACGGAAGCCCGCGGCGGAAGCCCAGTTGGTCAACTCGCTGTTGGCAAACTCACTGTTGGCAGACGCCCATCCTGAAAGGGGATACCCGCAAATGGTCGAACTCATGAGTCTGTGGCTACCCATCTTGCTCTCTGCAGTCTTTGTCTTCGTCGCCAGTTCCATCATTCACATGGCGCTGCCCATCCATAAGAGCGACTTCAGCAAACTTCCTGGCGAGAGTGACTTGCTGGCTTCGATGCGGGGCCAGGGATTGCAGCCAGGCAGCTACATGTTTCCGTGCGCAGCATCGATGAAAGACATGGCTTCGCCGGAGATGGTCGAGAAGTTCAACCAAGGACCCGTCGGCTACATGACGGTGGTTCCCAGCGGCCCGTACGCTGTGGGCAAGAGCCTCGTTCAGTGGTTCATCTTTTCGATCGTCGTCGGCGTCGTTGTCGCCTACGTCGCAAGCCTGGCGCTGACGCCGGAAGCGACCAAACTGACGATCTTCCGCTTCACCGCCTCGATCGCGCTGATGGCCTACGGGCTCAGCAACGTCACCGACTCGATCTGGAAGGGCGTGCGCTGGTCGACGACGTGGAAGTTCCTGTTCGACGGAGTCGTCTACGGTGCCGCGACCGGCGCAGCGTTCGTCTGGTTCTGGCCCAGCAGCGCATAAGTAAAGCTGCACCGCGAGGAGTCGCCCCGGCGGGCCGCTCCTCGCGACACTCCCCGAGCCGCCCCCCCACACCTGGCCCCAAAGACGCCCCCTCGCCACCCCTTGCCGTGTCCGCTTTCCTGACACGAGACACGTCGGTGTCGGTAGTCGCTACGGTGCAAGTCAATAAATTGAAAATACTTACGAACAACAACTCGACGGTGGCTCTGCTTTTCCTATGAGGCCAGTGTCGAGTGATCGCAGTGGGCGGTCGCGCGGCGAGAAACCGGGCTTTCGACCAGATGGAGAGAACCATGAAAGCCGCATACGTAACCTGCCTGTTGTTGTCCCTGACCGTCACCTCGAGCGCACTCGCAAGCACCACGACGATTGAATTCAGTCGCGGCGACGTCGATGGAAACGGCGTGCTCAACCTCGACGACGCTGCGCTGATCTTCGCCATGACGACCGGCGGACTGTCGCGAACCACCGAGCCGCTGGACGCCTCGGACACGAACGAGGATGGCCGGGTCGACATTGGCGACGCAGTCTACTTGCTGCGTCTGCTCTCGCGCTCTGCCAACATGGAGCTGCGCGCCACTTCGGAGCAAGTGACTCGAGTGGTCGGTGACGCGGACGGCAACGGCCGCGTCACGGTCGCCGACCTGGTCTTGCTCGGGCTGCACGTCTCTGGCAACCGTCCGGACCTAGCCCGCAACGTCGCGTTCCAAGCCGCCGATATCGACGGTGACGGCGAGTACACGGTGGAAGATATCGATCGCCTGATCGGGATCATGTAATGCCCAGGCAATCGCCTTCCAGCAGAAACGAGCGGGAGAGATCAACGATCTCTCCCGCTCGTGTTTTTTGATGGTTGCTATCGTTGCCAACGAGTCAACGCGGCAAATCTGCCGGCATCAACGGCCGAACTGTGCAATCCGCTGCGGCCGTCGCACCAAGAAGTAGATCAGTGCCCCGATCCAGTGCGTGAGGATGATGACGACGATCCACAAGAGCTTCTCGTTGCCTTCCGATGGTTCCTTCATGGCGCACTCGACAAGTGCCCACACCCACAAGACCGTTCCCAACAGACCCAACAAAACGGCGACAATTGGCACGAGGAGAAAGAGACCTTCCATGTGCGTTCCTTTCTGTTGCGAGGTGCGACCACGGAGCAATCGGGCAGATTCTTGAGTCGCGTGCAGTTTGGTGTATTCCGCTAGCCCAAGCGGTGAGATTCGCTAACGCCGCCACCAGACGGCCTCTGGGTGCCCGCTGGGCGCTCTCGCGCGCCCATCTTTGGGACCTTCCCCCGCTACCGCAAACCCCGCGCCGAAAGGCGAACCCGACAGACCCGCTAGCGGCCTCGCTGCCACCTGTAGATGCCACAGCCAGCCAACGTGCCGACGCAAGCAACGTTGAGGGCAAGCAGCCCGACCGGCCGCGCCCAGGTCCCAGTGGACAACTCCCAGATGTCCGATGCACCGAACGCCACAAGAGCAAGAACAGCAACGTGCGTGACCAGGCGGTCGCGGGTTGTGGGCGGAGTGACCTGCGGTGAGCGAGCGACGCGACGACCACTTCTGCGCCAGACGACAAAGGCAGCGCCAAACCACACGCATGCCTCACAAACGTTGAACCAGAAGTGAAACTTCAACGCTCCGTGCACGCCTAGTCCTTGGATCGCTTCTTCCGCTTTTTCTTCATCTTCAGAAACTTCTTCGCATCTTTGGTGAAGCGATCTGCTTCCTCGATGAATGGCATGCGTGCGCTCTTTGAGTAGCGCAGCGCACGACCGGCTTTGCCATAGTGGCGAGCCACAGCCACAGCATCTGTAAACGACGTGCGCTGCGACCGATCACCATGGATAACGAGCGTCGGCACGGGCACTTTCTGCAACGAGCTCAGCTCGAAATTCGGGATGAAGAAGTAGCCTGAGTTCTCTTCCAAGC
The DNA here is from genome assembly GCA_039028735.1 of Planctomycetota bacterium. Classification (GTDB taxonomy): domain Bacteria; phylum Planctomycetota; class UBA8108; order UBA1146; family JAJFFE01; genus JBCCHQ01. Next base: position 111,603 of record JBCCHQ010000001.1, read on the forward strand.
GATGCATGTTCCGAAAGCCTGGACCGAGCAAGCGACCCACTTCGTGGTCGGCAGGATCGGCGAAATACAGTGTGAAGCGGCGCCGAAACAGCGCGCGCTGTTCGACCTCGTCCTTGGCGACGTACTGCCAGCGTCCGCCTTCCCACAGCTCGCTACGTGCATAGTGCAAGAGTTCGTCGTCGTTGCGCTCGCGAGCGATGGACTCGATTCGGTCGCGCCCCGCCAACCAGGCCTTCGTCCCGGAGTAGGGAGAAATCAAGATCTGCCGCCGCACGCGCTCGGGATGCAGGTCGGCGTAAGTCATCGCGACCCAACAACTCAAGCCGTGCGCGAGCACGGCGAAGGGTTCGTCCTCGATCTGACCCTCAGCAACGAGTTGCGAGTGCAGAGACGCGAACGCATCGGCGAGGCGTTTGATCGGCCAGTCCGGTCGATCGTAGCCATCGGGGATCGGTAGCTCGGCTTCGAAGTCCGACTTGGTCGGCAACTTCACATACAACAGCTGGTTGGTCTCTTCGAGCTCTCGCAAGTAGCGAACCAGGTAGTCGTTTTGGTACCAATACTCCGCCAGCACGAGCAGGGGCGGTCCAGTACCGCGGCGATCGTAGACGACACGAGTCCCGCGCAAACGCGCCTCTTCACGACCTTCAATGTCGCCGCTCTCCCCGAACTTGAAGTTCGCGCGCCGTGACTGCCACCACTTCTCCCAGTCCTCAGGGACCGGAGTGCCGATGTGTCCTGTGAGTCGTTCCAGCGCTTCGAGCATCGTCGCGCGGACCCGGCCGACTTTCTCCTTCGGCCAGGCAGCGAGCAAGGCATCGACGCTCTCAACTTTCTCCTCCCAAGACAACCCCAGCACCGCGGCGCGACGCTGCTTCCAGTCACGAGACTTGAGCAGCTTCGTGAAGAACGTCGGGTCTTTGATTCCTGAAGAACGTGTCAGCGCTAGAGCCGCGCCCTCGGCAACTGCGCCCTTCTTGTTCGCGAGTTTCTTCAGCTTCGCAATGACCGCTTCGTCTTCTGCATGGAGCCACACCGCGATCGCCTTGTGCCGGACAAACCAGTCGGGTTGCTCCAAGACATAGGAGAGGATCTTCTCGGCATCCGTTGCTGTTGGATCGACGCCGGACACCAGCGCAGCTCGTTCCCACGACGTACCGAGCCCAGCGAACTCGCGGACGAAGTCCTTGAACGGCTCCTCTGCATGAGCTGGAGCCGCGGTACACAGGATTAGCAGCGTGAGTAGTCGTCGGATCATCGGGCTCCTCAACCAAGTGTGGAGCCCTACGATAGCCGGACCAAGGCCGACGCGAAAGGACGCTTATCGTTGCTCACGCTGGTAGTCGCGCCACCAACGCCGCAGTTCTTCACGATCGGTCTCGTACATGGTGGAGTTCAGGTAGGTTGGATAACCGCCGTATCCGGTACCGCGGACCTCACTGCGGTAGCTGACGATCATGTGGGCAGCTTCGTTGCCGACCGTCGACGGTTCCCGAGGCAGTATCGAAGAGATCGTCTTCACGGTCGCCAGGCAGGGTGCATCCGAGTCGAGCTTCGATAGCAGCGCTGGAATGTCACTCTCTCGAATCCAGCCGCGATGGGTCCCGCTGATCGTGAAGCACGGCGGCCACCCCTCTCCCTGTTGTCCGAGTCCTTGCTCGAGGAAGTCGAGGAACTCGAGCGGGCCGTTCGTTTGCCAGTCGAAGCCGTCGTCTGGTGGCGGGTCGAGCGGCGGGTTCGCAACTCGCGCGGCCATCGATGGAAACACACCGTGCGAACGGTGTGGTTTGGACGCGCTGACGGATCCCGAATCTACGCCCGCGGGTCGTGTGGCTGGAGCCGTGACAGCGCTGCTGTCAGCATCCCGTGCGTTCGTTGGTGCACTGGTGCAACCACCAACGAGCACGCTGCCCACTACCCACAAACCGACGCAACTCGCGAGGCGGGTTCGCGACACTTTCCATACCATTCGCTTCATGCTGCAGCTCCTTCATGCGGCTTGTTGCCGCAACAACCGTGCTCGTGATCGGCGCAACGAGGAGCCGGCTTGGCTCGAGGTCGACAAATCTACCAGAGCGATCGCGTCGCTCTGCAACTTGTCTGTAACGGGATTCCGTCGCAAGTGTAGGAAATGGGGCACCGCCGGTCTCAAACTCTGGAAACCAAGTGATCTGTGGCGCACCAGCGTGCTACGAGGCGCTGGCAGCAAGTTTGCTCCTACGGCACAGCAGAGGCCCCCATGGCCATCGAACGGAAAGGACTTGTTGTGCAGATCCGCGAGCTGATGACTTCCGACCCCCTCGTGTTGGCCGTCGATGAACCCCTACGTGTTGCTGAGATGTTCATGGACCTGGCACACGTGCGCCACCTCCCGGTAGTGGAGGAGATGCGGGTCGTGGGCCTCGTAACACACCGAGATCTCCTCGGCGTCGCAACGAAGCTACTGGGCACCCCGGTCGACGCCGTATCTCGCGACCGCATTCGGAGCGTTCCAGTGGCGAGTATCATGCGCCGCGACGTGCGTACGATCGACGCTGAAATGGACGTCCGGGAGGCAATCGACATCATGATCGATCACAAGTACGGCTGCCTCCCGGTGACCACAGAAGGACACCTCGTCGGTATCCTCACGGAAGCGGACTTCTTGAAGTACGCCAAGCGCTGCCTCGAGACTGGACAACCCTAGCAACGCCCAGCCCTAGCAACCCGTGGCTTTGCCTGCACACGGCAGGACTACGAACCAACACTTCAGCCACCGGCATCGCATGCCGCATCACTGTGTTTGAGTAGTGCCTCTTCGTAGACTTCTATCGGGTGCACACCAACCAAAGTCTCGACGACTTCTCCATTCTTGAAGAAGAGTACTGTTGGGATCGACTGCACCCCGTAGCGCGCCGCGACTACCGTGTTCTGGTCGACGTTCAGTTTGCCGACACCGATGTCGGGCCGATTCGCCAACTGTTCGATCGTTGGCATCAACGCATGGCACGGACGGCACCAATCCGCCCAGAAGTCGACGATCATCAGTTGATCGCTTTGGAGCACCACGGTTTCGAAGTTGTCTTCGGTCAACGTCAGCGGTGCGCTATCTTTGGTCGTGAGGTCGCTGTCTCTCATGGCTGCTTCCTTTCTCGCAGTTGCAGGTCGAAGTGCGCGCCGCCGTTCCAACCGACGACGTCGCGTCAGCAACCCCTTATCAAGTACAGGGCCAATCTAAAGTTGCCCCCTACAAGCCTTTCAATTGCAGCTACTTACGAAATCCTGTACCACCGCGCCGCTGCTCGCGAAATTTCGTCATTTACGAGATGTCGTCAGGGCCATTCCGAGATATCGTGACAGTATGGAAGCCCAGAACCTCCAGTGCATCGCCGTCGAGGCCGCCAGCAACACCGAACTCTCACCGGTCCTCCAGTGCCTCGTCAACGGCTTGAGTCGCGAGCCGGGGGTCGTTCTCGCCCGTGTCTGGTTGCGGCGTCCCGGCGACATCTGCGATGACTGTTACCTGCGTGCAGAGTGCGAGACTCACGTCGACTGCCTGCACCTGGTCGCGAGCGCTGGACAGTCCACGGTCGACCCGAACGTTACCTGGAACGGAACTCAGGGCCGCTTCCAGCGCTTCCCGTTCGGTGCTCGCAAGATCGGCGAAATCGGCGTCACCGGTGCGGGCATCCGGCTGCGCACCGATGACTCGAGTTGGCTGGTACATCCCGAGTGGGTGAGTGCCGAGCAGATCTGCTGCTTCGCCGGCCAACCGCTGTCGTTTCGTGGCGAGACACTTGGCGCGGTCGGTGTCTTCAGCCAGCGGCCGATCAGTGACGAGGACTTCGGGTGGCTCAGAACCTTCGCCGACCAAGCTGCCGTGGCGATCGCCAACGCGCGCGCGTTCGAAGAGCTAGCGCGGCTGCAGAGTCAGCTCGAGATCGAACGCGACTATTTGCGTGCGGAACTCCACAACGTCCACGCGGGCGGAATCGTCGGTCAGAGCGCCCCCATTCAGACGTTGCTCCACCAGGTCGAGATGGTCGCCAAGAGCGATGCGACGGCGTTGATCACTGGAGAGTCGGGCACCGGTAAGGAACTGATCGCAACAGCCATTCACGAAAACAGCAGCCGCAGCGACAAGCCACTGGTTCGCGTCAACTGCGCCGCCACACCGACCGAGCTGTTCGAGAGTGAGTTCTTCGGACACGTAAAAGGGTCGTACACTGGCGCCACGCAGGATCGACCGGGCCGCTTCGAGGTTGCCGATGGAGGTACGCTCTTCCTCGACGAAGTCGGGGAGATCCCGGTGTTCTTGCAGGGCAAGCTGCTCCGCGTGCTACAAGACGGTGAGTACTCGCGCGTCGGCGAAGACGACGTGCGCACCGTCGACGTGCGCATCATTGCCGCGACGAATCGCGACCTGCTCGAAGAAGTCAAGGCTGGGCGCTTTCGCGAGGACCTCTACTATCGGCTGGCCGTGTTTCCGCTGCACTCGCCGCCGCTGCGAGAACGCCGCGACGACATACCCCTGCTGGTGCAACATTTCCTGGAGAAAGCAACGCCGCAGCGGCAAACAGAGGTCCCGTTGCGCAAGGGCGAGATCGAGCGCTTGCAGAGCTACGACTGGCCGGGGAACGTGCGCGAGCTACAGAGCGTCATCCAGCGTGCGTTGATTACTCGCGGACCGGGGCCGCTCGCCTTCGAACTGCCGCAAGCACCCAAGCCGACGGTCGGGCGCTCCGGCAAGAAGAAGCTCGCTGCGGAGTTCCTCACCGAGAATGAGATGAAACAGCTAGAGCGCGACAACATCCGCGCCGCACTCGACCATGCGAACTGGAAGGTCTCTGGGGCCGGCGGCGCTGCCGAACTCCTCGGGATGAAACCGACCACGTTGGCGTCCCGCATCCGCAAGCTGGCGATCCAGCGCACTCAACCATCGCCGTAGCGACTACCGTCCGCCGCGGCGATAACGGACGCCATCGATTTCGAGGTTGATCTTGCCGTCGAGCCACAAGAGCGGCAGTGAGCGATCGGGGACATCCCCTGCCCCCACTCTGCGCAGTTGGGTGAGGTGCAGCTGTGTCTTCGTCGCCGACCAATGCCCACTGAGTTCTCCACCAGCGGCGCCCCGACCTAGGTCGGCCGTGAAGGTGCCATCTTCTCGGAACTTCCACCAACGCGACTCCGCCTGTGGGCCGAATGTCGTGAACTGATGCGAAGAGAGAAACCCTGCCATCTGAGCGTCTGAGCGCAATGGTGTCGGCCCCGGCGGCGGTGGCATGCGATGACAGCCCAGTAGGAGCGCGAGCAAGCAGCAAGTAAACAACCAACGAAGCATCGATTCGTCCTTTCGAAAGTGCAATTCCTGCCTCCTCGACCGCGATCCTCGGTCGGAGGTTCCCAGTTTCTGTCGCGCATTCAGAATGTTATCCTGGGACGGAGCAGGCGGTCCAAGGGCCCCGATCGGCGACGCCTAGCTGGTAACAACCAGCTGGCACACAACCCGAGCGAAAGAAGCGGTTCTTGTCAGAAGAAGAAGGCGTACTCGCAGTAATCCTCGTGGTCGCCGGCATCATTATCTTGGTCGCTCTCGCCTTCCAGCTGTGGGCCTGCTACTTCCTGATGAAGTGCTTCGAGAAGATCCCTGAATCGTACCGACGGCAACAGCCAGCAATGGTATGGTTGCTGTTGATCCCGTGCTTTGGAATCATCTGGAATTTCTTCGTCCTGCCAAACCTCGCTTTGTCGTACCAGGACTTCTTCCGGGCCAACGGTCGTTACGAAAACGATGACTGTGGCCATGGCATCGCTTTGGCGTGCTGCATCTGCTCAGCGGCGTCTCTGATCGTCGCACTAGCGGGCCTCGTTTCTCTCGTCCTACTGATCATCTTCCTGGTCAAAGCCAAGAACCTCCGAGACGAAATCGATGACGCCAGTGCCAACGTCTTTGCCTAGTCAGCGAACGCAGATCTCTACCGGCGCGACGGCTCGCTTCGCCGCCGCGGCGGTGTTGGTCGTTTCTGCGATCCTCTCGGTCGATCAGTTGCCGCAGACGTCTGCGTGTTGGTTCAAGAGCGCGACGGAACTTCCTTGTCCTGGGTGCGGCCTGACGCGCGGCTTCTGCTCGATATCACACGGCGAGCTGCAAGCGGCCTGGCGCTACAACCCGTTCTCGTTCGTGTTCTACGCCGCTGCCGTTGCCGTCTTGATCCCTCGCCCGCGCCGCGGCCGTTCTTTCATCATGAGAGAACCCTACACGAGAATCGCGATCGCGGGACTGATGATGACCCTGTGGATCTTCGGCGCGTGGCGAATCCTGCAAAGTCTCTAGCGCCTCGACCGGAAGAACTTGCGGCGACGTAAATGCCGCAAAACAGGCGTGGCGTACGGCCACGGTTTGTCGTCCGATAGCGCTGTAGGTTAGAGCTGTAAGGAGCCCTCACACGATGCCGATCTGGATTCGAATGCTATTGGCTCTCTCCCTCGCCACGGGCGCGATCCTTGCCGTCTACTACGTGACGTCGGAACCTCTTGCGCCTGAAACGACGCCAGTCGCGCCGGTAGAAGACGTCGCAAATACGGCTGCGCCAGTCGAACCTGCTCCGACAAAAGTCGTCTCCGCCGAACCTGAGACCGCGGTGTCTACGGACTCCACTCGTCCGACTGGATCGGGGTCGATTCATGGACACGTGACAGCAACGACCCCAGCTCGCAGCATCGCGGTGCAACTACAACCAGTGTTCCCGCACGAGGAACCACCGCGGACCGACCCCGACAACGCGCAGCAGGTAGTTTTGGGCGATGGCGACGTCTTCGCCTTCGACAACCTTCCTTGGGGCTGGTACGCGATCACCGCGAGCAACGGCACCGAGACAGCCTTCGCTCAGACGCAGCTCAAACCCGACAGTCCCCACACTGAACTGGCTCTGACTCTCGCACCAACAAGCGTCGCGTTCCTGAGCGGCATCGTAACCGACGACGCAGGGCAGCCGATCGCCGGAGCCGTGGTACGACCCGTGGCAACAACACGCGCGGGAGGCACAACAAGCGAAGACGCGATACGCGCAGTAGCCGCGACTACCGTTACTGGTGAAGACGGCGTCTTTGAAGTCGTGGGCTTGCCGGATGCCGACTGGCGTCTGGCTGTCAGCGCGGATGGGTTCGCGCCGTTGTTCACCGAAATCATCGGCGGCACGACGGACGATTTGGTGCTGGTATTGATTCGCGGGACCGAAGTCCGCGGGCATGTCACCAGCGCTAGCGGTGACTCGGCGCAACCACTCGCAGACATTGTCGTCAAGTTGTACGGCGACGAACTTCACGAAAAATACGAAGCGTCGACGGATCCCAACGGCGAGTTCGTGTTTCCGGCCGTACGTAGCGATGCGCTCCTGCGTGCTGGGATCGATCACGCGACATTGGCAATCGCATCGGACCCGATCGAGTTCATCGCAGCGAAGCTACAAGGTCCGCTGGTCGTTCCGGTCGACGTCGGTGGTGTCTTGATCGGGCGCGTCTACGACAAAACTACAGACGCCGGCATCGCCTCCGTGAAAGTCACTGCGACGGCGCCACAGTTCGTGCGCAAGGTCACAACCGATGCCGACGGCCGCTACCGTGCGGCTGGCCTCCCCGCTGGCGCCTACACGTTGCGTTGGGAGCAGCTCGATGACTATCCAGAGCCGCAATGGACAGAGCGGATGGAGATCCCCGTCGATCTGGGTCTAGAACTCGACGGCTTGGATTTTCCGATTTCGCGCGGACTGGCCATCGCCGGGCGCACCGTGGACGGCGACGGCAACCCGATCGCGGGTGCCACAGTCAACTTCCAACTAATGCCGCGCTTTCGTGAAGTCCGCTCCGGTGCCGATGGCAAGTTCACCGCCTATGGCTGGCAGCCGACGCAAAGTGTGCAAGTCAGCGCGCACGCCGATGGGTATGGACTACCGCCGCGCCCGCCGGTGCGGTTGGAACACGAAGATGTCGTCGACGTCGAGCTGGTGCTGGTCGCAGAATCGAGCATCTCTGGCGTAGTCCGCGATAGCACCGGGAACCCGGTCGCCAACGTCAACGTCCATGCGAACCGCGTTTCGTCACACTATTGGAACAACCGACCTGTTCACACGGCTGAAGACGGGAGCTATCGGATCGGGCGCTTGACGGCTGGCTCTTACAATTTGAATGTCGTCGGTCAAGACGCGATGGGCATGTGGCACGACGGCCCTCAAGGCATCGTCGTCGGCGCAGAGGAACATCGAACCGGCATCGATATCGCGTGGGAACAAGGTGGTCCACTGTCTGTGGCTGGACGCGTTGTCGATCGCGACGGCGAACCGGTATCGGGCGCCTACGTCAATTGTCATGGCGCTGCCGGGCGCGGCGGCGCCGTCGTCGATGAAGACGGCAAGTTCGAGATCACTGGCCTCAAAGAGGGAGTCTGCAACGTCTACGCAAACGCCAGCGGCTACTCGAACAAGGGCGAGCAGAACGTGCAAGCTGGCACAACAGACTTGGAACTCGTGCTTGCCGCTGCCGCCTCCCTGGAAGGGCGGGTCGTCGCGGCGAGTACCGACACCCCCGTTACGTCGTTTCGCATCATGGCAATGGCTGGCAACCGCCAGGAGCGGCAGCCATGGAGTGAGTACAACCTCGCGCATACACGCAACAACGCCGGTAGGTTCCGTCTGGGCAATGTGCCGACCGGAGAAGCGACAATCCTTGTGCTCGCTGAGGGCTTTGCAGATCACTACGAACTAGTGCAGCTGAAGCCGGGCGAGATCCGCGACGACTTCGTTCTACGACTCCGAACCGGCAAGTTGCTCGATGGCATTGTCGTCGATCCGCGAGGGAATCCCGTCGGTGGCGCGACGATATCGATCGGCGGCGGCGCGCAGCGCTATTGGGGGATGCAACGCCCTGTAGATGCACGATCCGACCTAGCCGGCAACTTCTCGGTCGCGCGAATCTCGGCGAAGACGAAGAAGGTCATTGTTCAACACCCCGAGTTCGTGACACGGGAAGTCGAGATCGACCCTGGCAACTTACCCGCGAAGCTGACGATCGCGCTGGAGGAAGAAGGGAAGTTGCGGGGCCGAATCCTTGTCGGCGGCGTGCCGCAGGCGGGCGCCTGGGTTTGGGCCCAACAGAGCGAAGGAACGACGACCGACGAGAACGGTGAGTATGAGCTGCGGGGACTTGCCGCCGGCGAGGTAAACGTGCATGGCTACGTGCAGGCTGGCAGCCGCAGTCGCCAACAGGAGCTCGAGGTGACGATACGTTCCGGCGAGGTCAGTGAACTCGACTTCATGTTTGCCGCGGCGAACTCCACGCTACGTGGGCGTGTCGTAGCAGAGAACTTGGACCTGACAAAGCTGCGAGTCCAACTGACGTACGGCGAGCAAGAATCCGGCGAGAACTTCTCGAAGAAGCTCGCCCAGACCGGAGAGTTCGAGTTCAAAGACATCCCAGCAGGCACCGCAACGATCACCCTCACCGACAACTCGGGCCCAATCTCAGTGAACCGGGGTGAGAAGGTCGAAGTGGAGATCACTCCCGAGACGACAGTCGAGCGCGACATTCACCTGCGCCCCAGCTCATCACTGATCGGGAAGATCACCGGAGTCGGCAAGAAGGAGTTCGTCTATGCCGCTGCAATCGCCGGTGAGCACAACATTACGTCGGTCACGCCAGAGCTCTTCGAGTCGGTAAGTAGTGACTTGGCCGCAGCGCTCGAGATCGCCGACGATCGCAGCTATCGCCTGCAGGGACTCGAAGAGGGGAAGTACACCGTCATCGTCGTGGCATTCCCGAAGCGCCCCCAAGGGATCATGGACCTGATCAACGCCCGCTTCGTCGCAAAGATCATGAGCATCGGCGAGGGGGAAGAGCGGACACTCGACTTGCACATGCCCTAGGCGTTGGGTGAGACCCTAGAGTCGTTGTCTCGTTCCTTGGCGATACGGTCGTAGTGACGTCGCAGGATGTCGATCTTGCCCGGTTTGAGCCCGGCCAGTTGCGCCTCGAAGCAGTCGATCAAGTCATGACGTGCCAGCAGCGAAACGACGCGGGCAGCGATCTTCGGACTGGGGTCGCGCAATGCCGGAGCGATGCGCTCGACATCCTCGCGCAGCAAGAGCGGTCGCAGCTCTTTCAAGACAGCACGACGCTGCCGCCCATCACCGGCAAGGAAGCGCTCGATCAACGCTTCCTTGTTCTCTGTCTCGTCGATCACGGCACCTCACTGCACCTCGAACGGCGGATCGATCGTCGCGAAGTTCTGCGTACCCACGCTGCCGACGTAGCCATACCCCAAGCAGTTGTGAGACTCAGCCAGCGCGTTGCGGTGGTGATCACTCGCTCGATACCAGCCAACGGTCCAGATCCCTTTGGGGTTGCCATAACCGATGGCTACGTTCTCTGCGACCCCGGACTCGAATCCTTCGGCGTTGGCACGCGACTGCGGCGTACCGTTGGGCCCATCATGCCAGATGCTGCCGGCGGCATTGCAGACGGCACTATGCTTCTTCGTCGCACGGCAGAGTCGAATGTCGATGAAGCAACGCTGATGGCCAAACATCTCACGATAGTCGTTCATCACGTAGAAATGGCCTTGGTCTTGTTCCGACAAGTCGGGGTTCGAAAACGCACGGTTGTAGTCCTCGACCTGGCGCGAGAAGCGGTAGACGGCAGCTTCCTTGTCGTCGAGGGAGAAGTTGCGGACACTGAGCTCCGGATACGGATTGCGCAACAGGTCGCTGAGGCGTGGATCGGCTTCCTTCGGCGCCCGCACGCCGAAGCGCGGCAGCAGCTCGGTATCGAGGATGCGGATCGTTGACACGGCTCGCCACGCAGCTTTCGGCACCACGATCTTCTTGGTCGCAGCAGCGTCCCAAATCTCACGGACGGCGCGGACCTTTTCGTCGACTTCGCTCTGTCCGTTGATCTTGTCGCCCTTGGTCCAATCCGGATGGTCCTCTGGTAGGTAGATCTCGGGGTCGTAGATCACCTTCTTCGCGACGGCGCGCAACCGGTTCAGTTCTTCCTTCTCGGCGCGCAACGGGGCTAGCATCTTCGTAGCGTTCTTGCCGATGTCGGCCGCCAACAGTTCGCGCAGTCCCTGTAGCGACTCGACAGCAAGGGTCCGTATCTTCTGGCGAAGACGGGTCGAAAGCTCGTCGTTGGCCAGATGTTCCGTGATCTCATCCACTGACTTTTGCAGCGACGACACCTTCGTTCGCGGCGAAAACTTTTCCGTCGTGCGCTCGACTGCAACCAGCACAACGCGCTCCGTACGATCCGCTTCAGTCTCCCAACCGTACTTCTCGTCGTAGTCGAAACCGCCCTCCGGAACCGCAGCGTAACCACGAGCCGCGGCCAGGATCGTGCCTACGCGGACACGGCGCTCGTTGCGCTCCGACTTGCCCTGCGCGTCCTGCACGAAGCGCTGCAACATCTTCCCTGCGACGACCTCGTGACCCCACGCGTGTGCGACCTTCACGGCGGTCAGCAGCTCTTCGCCCACCAGCGTGTCGTGCGCCATCAACAACCGTGTGGCTTTGGGCGCCTTCTTGAACGGAAGCGCGCGTTCTCCGTCGGCGGTCTTGACGTGAACAACGCTGGAGTCGTCGATCCGCAACGGCGTTCCTTCGAAGACGGTGAAGCGATACTTGCGCTTGCCGAAGCCTTCGCCAGCCAACACGCCACGCAGCAGAGTGAGAAGTTCGTCATCGAGGTCGACGGTCGTCGGTACGTTGCGCGCTTCCACAGGTTCGTCATTGGTGTTCGTCGCCACGGCCACGACAGCGGGACGCGCGGCCCGGCGCTGAGTCAACTGATCGAGGTAGCTGGTGTTCTCGAACTCTGCCAAAACCTCGGCGTAGCGGCGATCGATCTCCGCGGCGTCTGCTACGCCACTTTCGAGATAGTTCAGATCTTCGAGGACTGCCGCAAAGGAGCGGGCAACAGACTTCTCTGATTCACGCAGCATGCTGGTTAGCGTCAATTCGGTGTTGCGATCTCCGTCGAACCCATCGACGAGGCCACGCAGATGGGCCAGCAGCTGACCGAAGCGCCGCTCGTCGAGCAAGCGTCGCTTGGTCGCAATCGCATCGGCCAACAACTTGCGCTGCTCCAACGTGTAGCGCTGCCGCACGTGAGAGCGGAGCTCGTACAGTGGGTTCGCACCGACGAACTCGACACCTTCGTAGCGCTGGCAGAGCTCCTCAACGGAAGCCAGCATTCGCGGTGTCACTCGCTCGGTCTTGGCGAGGCGCGTGTCGAACGCCTCGACATCAGCTGTCGCCTCGGCGACCCGCGGATCCACTGCGTCTGAGCGGCCAACCACCTTGTTCGTCACGTAGTAGCCGATCCCAAGGACCAGGCAGGCAACGATACCGACCGCAAACATTCGCATGCGTTGACGGCGAGCTTGAACCCCGGCGAGCACGGGCGCGGGCTCCGAAGTTTCGTTGCGCCGTTGCCGACTGGGAGCGCGCGGCACCTCGCGTTCGCGCTGCACCGACGCCTCCAGAACCTCGATCCGGCTTTGGCCGACGCGAAGGCGTCCGTCCTTCTTCAGGCGAGCTTCGCGTGTCGTCGCACCATTCCACCGGAAGCCGTTCCTCGAGCCGAGGTCGACGCAGTAGAGGGCGTCGTCGCGTTGTTCGATGCGCAGGTGTTCCCGCGACACCTTCGGATCATCGATCCAGATGTCACAACCCTCCTGGCGCCCAACGGTAGCCGGGAAGGTGGTGATCTCCACTTCACGAAACGCGCCGTGTGAGTCGTGGAGGCGCAGGGTCAGCGATGCCTTCTGTGACATCGGGTTCGTCCTAACCACTCAAATCGATCTTGAGATTCTGTCCGTCGAGCAAACCGAATCCGCCCCCCGGTAGTGACCACGGGCGGCGAAAGCCGCAAGTCCTACGCGACCGCTGCAGATCGCGCGTCGGTAACAATACGTAGCACGCCGATGTTTGTGGGATGTCTTTGGGAGCAGTCCCCGCAGCGAGCATCTGCACCCAAGAAGTCACAAAGCATGACAAACGAAGGGCTTAGACAGTAGCAGCTACCGCACGGGCAGGGTCGACCATCTGCAGATCGTTTGCTAAACTTGGGTCTTGGGTCTCGAGATCGTCACCGAAACACTCTCGCAGAAGGGCTTGGTACCATGAAATCGTGGGCCATGAAGGGTTGTCCGACCGCGGTTCTCGCGTTGAGCTTGCTAGTCGCTGGGGTCGAAAACGCCGGCGCGCAAGCCGACGATCGCTACCATCTCACGGTGGGTTCGACCAACGGTCCATCGGGGACCAGCGTCTCGGTCCCGATCAGCTTCGACATGGTCACGGGTACGGCCGGCGCCCCCGACGCGATGCTTGCGTGGTCGTTCGGCGTCTGCCACGACCCCGCCCTCGTCGACATCACCAGCGTCATCAGCGGTACCGGCACTGCCACGCTGAACATGGGCATGCCCCCCTCCAGCAACAACATCGTCATCGATCCGTTCGGAGATGGTTTCTACGTCGCGGTCATCGTCGACTTTCTGGCCGTCGTTTCATTGCCGCCCGGAAACCACGAACTGAACGTCGCGACCTACGATCTGTTGGGTACCGACGGCACGTCGGTGCCACTGACCGTTTGCGAAACCCTGGCGTTTTGCCCGACGTGTCCCCCTGTGCCGTTGGCTTTCGATCCGGTCATTGGTCAGTTCTCGACTCCGGTCGTTCAAGACGGAACTCTGTTCATCGGGACGCAGCCGTCGGAACAATTCGTCCGCGGCGACTGCAACGTCGACAACGCGTTGAACATCGCCGACCCCGTGTTCCTGTTGGGCTTCCTCTTTCCTGGCCCCTCGGGATCAAACGTGCTGACGTGCCTCGACTCCTGCGACGCCAACGATGACGGTGCACTGAACATCGCCGACTCGGTCGCGTTGTTGAGCGCGCTTTTTACCGGCGGCATGATCCCCGGACCCAACACGTGCGGCGTCGATGTCGACAACTCCGATTCGCTCGACTGCGCGACCTATACGCACTGTCCGTGATCGCACCACTGCAGCAGCTCTGGCACGCTCACCTCGAAACTCCCGTTGGTACTCTAACAGCCATCGCGTCAGAGGCAGGCTTGGCTGCGATCACGTTCCCGTGTGATTCAGACTCACGAGATAGCGACAAGTCTGCGGTCGCAATCTCGTCGGCTGCAAGCGATCGAAGCGCCGGATCGTTCGTCGCAGATCCAGCGTCGCGGCACCTGGGTCGCCTGCCGCAGCGGTTGCTCCAGGTGCCATCGTCAAGGAGTGATGACCGCCTCGCACCCGCGATCGCTTGGCTACGTTCGTACTTCTCTGGAGAGGTACCAGCGATCGAAGCGCTCGACATGCCGCTGGATCCCGGGGGCACACCCTTCGAGCGCGCCGTATGGGAGCTGCTTTGCGAGATTCCGATCGGCCAGACTCGCAGCTACGGGCAGCTAGCGGCCGCTCTGGGAAAGAAGGGCGCTGCGCGCGCAGTGGGCCTCGCCAACGGCAAGAATCCCCTGCCGATCCTCGTGCCCTGCCACCGCGTCATCGGGGCCAACGGCAAGTTGACGGGATTCGGCGGTGGCCTGTGGCGCAAGGAACTGCTGCTCGGACTCGAGTGCGGCGGGCAACTTCCGCTATAGGAAGCTGTGTCGGCGCCCTTTCAGGCCCATCTTGCTTGCGGCCGCCCTACTTACTCGGCGTCGGCCCCAGGCAACTTCGTCAGCGTCAACACATGCCACTTCGAAAACAGCGCCAGTGCAGCACCGAAGATCAACGCGCTGTTCTCGGTGAGCTTCTTGCAGATGTTCACTTCACCGGTGCCACAACCGCAGTCGAAGGCGACCTGGCAGAACGACAACCCTTCTGCTTCTTGGATCCCCATCGCGCGAAAGATCAGAGCTGGCATGAACCCCAGCATGCTGACCAAGATCGCCAGTGCAGAACCGCGCAAGAACACACCCAGAACCAGGCACGCACCTGCGATCACCTCCAAGACGGGCAAGAAAACCGCGACCGAGTTGATCAAGATCGGAGGCTGCGTGGGCAACACTTCGAACTCGTTAATGATCTTCAGAAAGTCAGCAGGTGGTGCCATCAGTTTCAAAGTGCCCAGGTAGATGAACCAACCACCAACGGCAAGACGCGCAAGCAGTGTCAACACCGCCAGCGGCGTCCAGGAGCTGCCACTACTCACGGCTACCCCCAGTCGTCACTGGGTTGCCAGCCTTCTGCCACTCTTCCAGTCCGCCTTCGTAGACCCAGACCTTCTCATAGCCATACCCGAACTCGTTGATCATCATCGACGCCAGCGTGACGCTGTCTTCGCAGTCGCCACCGCCGCAATACACGATCAAGATCTCCTTGTCGGCCAAGTCGGCGCGGAGCGCTTCGATCTGCTTCTCGGCTTGGTAGGTATAAAGATGGTACGCACCAGGAATGTGCGCCTCCTCGTAGTTGTCACGAGTGCGCGCGTCTAGGAATGCGACGAGATCCTGCATCTCTTTCTCAGCGAACAGCATCGCATCTTCGAGAGAGAGCGCCTGCAATCCCGAGATCGTGCCGTCCTTCGGCTTTTCGTCGGGACCGGGCTCCTCCACCGTCGACACCGCAACGTCGTTGCCGGGCTGCGTACCGGGTGCTGTCACGTCGGCGCCGTCAACACCCACGAGCTTCTCTGCACTCTTTACTGGGTCTTTCGGCGTGACATCGATATCGGTCTTCTGGATCTTGGGTGGCTGAATTCTCTGGAAGTAGTCGCGCGTCAGCGTGAGGCCCTTGCCGGAGGCTCCGTTCCAGATCAAGCCGATGACGGCTGTTGCCGCCACCAGGGCCACGCACTCAAGTAGCGTTCTCAACATCTCTCTCTGCCTTGCGAAGGAGCACTTGCCACGCGCACGGCGCCACCGACATCGATGGCGCCCCGCTCTGTTGATCGGGCGTGTGGTTTGTTATTCGCCGAGGGCGCGACCCTG
>JBCCHQ010000002.1:0-126834 GCA_039028735.1 Planctomycetota bacterium
CCACGCTCACGCGCCTCTAGGATTTCTTCGTAGAGGATCTTCTCGTGCAGCGCGTGCTGGTCGATGACCGTGAGGCCGTCGGCCTCCTCAATGACCAGGTAGGCGTCGCGCACCTGGAACACGCGGGTCGGAGCCGGACCAAACGCGTCGACCTGCTGCTTCCCTGCTTCCGTGCCGGCCGCAGCAGGGCCAGCACCGCCGTAGCCGGTGCTCTCAGAACCAGCCGTGCGGTGACCGCCCGCAAGCTCCGCCGGCGGCCGCACCGGCGCTCCCTCCGCCGGCACCCGCTCGTTCTGGGCCGCCGGTGGCAGATCGCGAAACAGCGCTGCAGGCCGGGGCCCTTCCGCGACGACATCGTCGCGAGTCAGCGTCGCTGCAGCCCCGGTGCGATCGGTGAACAGCTGCGGCACCGATCCAGCTTCCTCGAGCGTCGCCCGCACCGCGCGATGAACGAGCCGGTGGACGTCACTCGAATCGCGAAAGCGCACTTCGAGCTTCGCTGGGTGTACGTTGACGTCCACGTCCGCTGGATCGAGATCGAGAAACAACACCGCGACCGGGTACTGCCCCGGTATCTGGAAGCCGCGGTAGCCTTCACGCACCGCGTGCAGCACCGTCGCGTCGCGCACGAAGCGACCATTGAGAAACGTGTAGATCGTCTGCGAGTTGCGCTTTGCAAGATCCGGACGCCCGACCCAGCCGCGCAGGCGCACGACCCCCGTAGCCTCATCTGGCGGTGACTCGACGGGCAACAGCCGCTCCACGTGCTGTTCACCCAACACCTCGGCAACACGCTGTCGCGGCTCTTGCCCCGCCGGACAAGCAAAGACACTACGGCCACCGTTGACCAGCGTGAAGCCAACATCCGGACGGGCCAGCGCAATGTGTTTGACAGCCGTGTGAATGCGCGCGAGTTCTCCCCGATCGGTCTTCAGGAAGCGCTTGCGAGCGGGCACGTTGTAGAAGAGGTTCTGCACGGTGATGCGCGTCCCCACCGGAATCATCTCGGGCGCGGCGTCTGCGACCTCTCCATCTTGCGCGACGATCTTCTCGCCGACCTCACACCCCTCTGGCCGCGAAACCAGCTCTAGCTCCGCAACGCTCGCGACACTCGCCAGCGCCTCGCCGCGAAAGCCCAACGTAGCGACGCGGTGCAGGTCCTCCTCACATCGCAGTTTCGATGTCGCATGGCTGGCGACCGCAAGATGCAGATCCCCGGGCGCGATACCGCCGCCGTCGTCGGTGATTCGGATCGAGCGCTTGCCGCCCTCTTCCAGCTCCACGACGATGTTGCGCGCACCGGCATCGAGGGAGTTTTCGAGAAGCTCCTTGACGACCGAGGCTGGGCGCTCGATGACCTCACCCGCCGCAATCTGATTCACGAGATGCGGCGACAACTGCTGAATGCGGTGCTTTTGCTGAATCACGCGTCGTGGCGCAGAGCGCCTTCCAAAGTGTTCTCGAGGAGCATGGCCACCGTCATCGGGCCAACGCCACCCGGCACGGGCGTGATCCATCCAGCTCGCTCGGCGGCGGGTTCGTAGTCGACATCGCCACACAGCGAGCCATCCTCGAGGCGGTTGATGCCGACATCGATGACGATGGCGCCAGGCTTGATCCACTCCCCCTTCACGAACTTCGGACGACCGATCGCGGCAACGACAATATCAGCGTTCGCGACCTCCGCGGCCAGATCAGCAGTCCGCGAGTGGCAGACCGTCACCGTCGCGTTCGCGGCCAGGAGCAGTTGCGCTACCGGCTTGCCGACAATGTTGGAACGTCCGATCACGACAGCCCGCTTGCCCGAAACGGACTCACCGGTGCTCTCGATCAGCTTCATGCATCCCTTCGGCGTGCAGGGCACGAACGTCGGTGAACCCACCGCGAGATTACCGGCGCTGATCGGATGGAAACCATCCGCGTCCTTTTCGGCGTGGATGCGACTCAACATCTCATCTTCTGGCAGGTGCTTCGGCAACGGCAGCTGCAGCAGAATCCCGTGCACCTTTGGGTCGGCGTTGAGTTTGTCGATCGTACTGGTCAGCAACTCGAGTGGAGCGTCGGCAGGCAGCGTGTTGTGGAAGCTCGCAATGCCGGCACGCTCACACGCCTTCTCTTTGTTGCGCACGTACACTGCGGACGCTGGATCTTCGCCCACGAGGATCACGCCGAGTCCCGGCGGATAACCCTTCTTCGCCGCGTAGTCGGCAACGCGCCCTTTGATCGCCTTGCGACACTCTTTCGCGATCTGCTTGCCATCGATGATCTGCGCCACGAACCGCTCCTTCTGTCTGATCTAGCAGGCTCGCTGAATGCAGCTCACCCACCGGTTGAGAATGTCTATCGTGTCAACTCGGTGCATGATCTGTAGCTACTTCCTGATCCAGTGGCCGCTGCGACCACCCTCTTTCTCGATCAGTTGCACTGTCTCGATCGTCATGCCTCGATCGATCGCTTTGCACATGTCATAGATCGTGAGAAGCGATGCAGTAGCCGCCGTCAACGCTTCCATCTCGACTCCGGTCTTCGCCGTGACACGCACCTCAGCGCGCACTTCCACGGCGTTGTCGCCGATGAATTCGCACTCGATCGAAACCTTGTCGAGCGGCAGTGGATGGCACAACGGGATCCAGCGCGAAGTCTCCTTCGCCGCCTGAATGCCCGCCACGCGCGCCACTGCAAGCACATCGCCCTTTGGCACGGATCCGTCGCGGATAGCATGCAGCGCATCGCTAGACATTTGGATACGGCCGCTAGCAACCGCTCGGCGTTGAGTGACATCCTTGGCGCCGACATCGACCATGCGCGCGCGGCCCTGATCATCGAGGTGCGTGAGAGACGGCTTCTTCGCGGTCATCGACTCTCTCCGGTCCCTTACAGGCGGCGCTCTACGACAAACTGCGCGAGGGCCTCGAAGGACTCGCGCAACGGGTGCGGCGGAAGCCGGTCGAGCAACGCGATCGCGTCATTGACGAGCTCGACGGCCGCGGCATGGACCTCTTCGAGGACCCCGTTGTTGCGCAGCATGGTCAGCACACGTTGGTGCGTACCGACTTCATTCGGGTGCTCGAGCAGCCACATGTATTCTTCGAGCTTGCCGGCAGACAGCTGCTCGCGGAGCCGAATCATCGGCAGCGTCATCTTGCCCTTCTTGAGGTCGCTCCCCAGAGACTTCCCGACCACCTGCTGATCACCAGCAAGGTCCAAGGCATCGTCTGCGATCTGAAAAGCCATGCCCAGCTTGTTCCCGAACTCCTGAAACAGATCTCTTTGCTCGGCCGTGCAACCAGCGAGGTGCGCGCCCAAGGCACAAGACAACCCATAGAGGACGGCAGTCTTCTGTTCAATGATCTGGAAGTATCGTTCTTCGGTGAGCGCCAAGTTGAACGACGATCCCACCTGCAGTAGCTCGCCGCGACAGACGGTGTGGGTCGTATCTGCGAGTACCCCGAAAGCGCGCGGGACTTCCGCCGCGAGCGTGAACGCCCGCGAATACAAGAAGTCTCCCAACAGGATCGCACTGCGCTCGCCCCAGCGCTCGTTCACGGTCTGCACCCGGCGCCGAATCGCTGCGTCATCGAGCAAGTCGTCGTGCACCAGGGTCGCCATGTGAATCAGCTCGATGACACCAGCCGTACTGATGTGCTCTTGCGTGATGTCGCCCATCCACCGCCCAGCAAGCATGACGCAAGCGGGACGCATCTGCTTGCCACGGTACTCAGTGACATGCGAAAGCAGCTCCTGCAGGAACGGCTCGCCACTGCAGAACTCTCTCTCGAGGTATTCGTTCACAGCGGCCATGTCGTCACGGATCGGCTGGTAGGCTCGGTCGAGTGCCGATGCGGCCGCCGCGATCTCGTCGCGAGGTTGCTCCACGCCCATGTCTCCTACCCGCCAAGCTCTTCGATCGGAGCCAGCTCGAGATCGAAGGCCGAGCTCACTCCTTCGTGATAGACACGGCCTTCATGTATGTTGACACCCAAGGCCGTGCAATGATCGCGGGCAATGAAGCCTTGGACACCCCTCGCTGCGAGCAGCTGCAAGAACGGGAAGGTCGCGTTCGTCAGGGCAAACGTCGAACTCCGCGCTACCGCACCCGGCATGTTGGCAACACAGTAGTGCACGACTCCATCGATGACGTACGTCGGATCGGCGTGCGTCGTTGGCTTGCACGTCTCGACACAGCCACCTTGGTCGACCGATACGTCGACAATGACGGAGCCTGGCTGCATCTCGCTGAGATACTCACGCGGCACGAGAATCGGGGCGCGGGCGCCGTGCACCAAGACGGCACCGATCACGAGATCGGCGCGGGCAACCGCGCGCCGAATCGAGTACGGATCAGAGTACAGGCAAGTGATGTTGGCCGGCATCACTTCGTCGAGGTACCGCAAGCGATCCAAGTTGATGTCGAAGATCTCTACCTGGGCGCCAAGTCCCGCCGCGATGCGAGCCGCATTGGTACCGACGATGCCGCCACCCAACACGACCACGCGGCCGGGCTGCACGCCGGGCACGCCCGGCAGCAACACGCCCCGGCCGCCGCGCTGACACTCGAGGTGTTGCGAACCAGCCAGCACGGACATGCGACCAGCAACTTCACTCATGGGCGTCAACAGCGGCAGGCGCTGGTGATCATCGGTGATCGTCTCGTACGCGATACAAGTTGCGCCCGACTCCATCATCGCCAGGGTCAAGTCGCGACTTGCAGCGAAGTGGAAATACGTAAAAACGCACTGGCCCGGGCGAATCTTGCCGTACTCTTGCGCCAGTGGCTCTTTCACCTTGACGATGATCTCCGCGCGCTCGAACACCTCGTCAGCAGTCTTGACGATCTCTGCGCCGGCATCGCGATACTCCTGCTCGGAGATCCCACTGCCTTGTCCTGCGCTCTGCTCGATCAGCACCGTGTGCCCGGCGCGCGTTAGCGAGTAGACCCCGGACGGCACCAACGCCACGCGGTTTTCCTGTTGCTTAATCTCTCGCGGTACGCCAATGATCGACTGACGCGACTGCGGAGGCGCCGCAGTGGCAGCTGAGTGCGGAGCGGGTTGGTGCGCAGGAGACGCGCCACTAGCTGAGTTCGACGGTGAGTTTGTCATGCGGCATCTCGACTGATGGGACTCGACAGGGTTACGACCGGTGGACCACACTACAGCAGATTGGGCACGAAGCCCGAGGATTGATCTCAGCCCTGGGCTTGTTCGGCCCAACGGGCCTCGTTCAGTACACGGCCTGATCACTCGCTATGATGGCTCGATGATGGGCGCGGAGTCTAGTCCTGAGGGGCTAGGAAAGCAAGAAACGGGGGGCTGGCGTTGTCGCCGTCGCCAAACATAGGACCCACTCACGACCCCTCGCAAGACCTCGTCCTGCTCGGTGGGGTTTTCGATCCAGTGCACTGCGGCCACCTGCAGCTCGCGACCACCGCGCTCGCCAAGCTGCCGGCAACCCGCGTGTTGTTCGTGCCGTCGGGGACGCCACCCCACAAGGCCGCCGACGCCGTCACGGCGGCCGCCCACCGGGTCGCCATGCTCGAGCTGGCCGTCGCCGACGAACCGCACTTTGCAGTCGACTTGCGCGAGGTACGGCGCGACGGCCCCTCCTACACGGTCACGACCGTCGCCGAGATCCGTGAAGAACACCCCGATTCCCGATGTTTCTTTCTGATCGGCGCCGACAACGCGCGCCAGATCGGCCGCTGGTACCAGGCCGAGAAGCTGCTGCAGCTCTGTACCCCTGTGTTGGTCCCCCGCCCCGGTCACAGGGCGACGTTTGCCCCCGCGGAGCTGCCGTTCCTGTCGCAAGACCAAGTCGACGAGCTCAACGCGAGGACCCTGGACATGCCCGCCATCGACCTGTCCTCTAGCGGGATCCGTCGTCGGGTCCACGCGGGGGCCGTGATTGCCGACCTGGTCCCGCAGACGGTCGCCGCCTACATCGCTGAGCACGGTCTCTACCGGTAACGGCTCGCGTCTCCGGCAAGCCCTTGCAATCCGCCGCCTGCAGCGCAAAATCCGCCTCGCAGTCAAGAATCCTCAGCCGCCTCGCGACTGGCTGGGGACGCGTTTGCACTCTCGCTAAGAAGGAACACCGTCATGACAGGCACAACGATCGCACGCTTGAGCGAACACGATGGGCAAACCGCAACGATTCGCGGGTGGCTCTACAACCGCCGCTCCAAGGGGAAGATCCAGTTCCTGTTGCTGCGCGATGGCTCCGGCATCGTGCAGTGCGTGGCGTTGAAGAACGAACTCGGCGATGACGTCTTCGAGCGCCTCGACGGACTACCGTACGAAAGCACAGTGGAAGTCGAGGGCGCAGTCAAACTCGACGCCCGGGCCCCGGGTGGGGTCGAAATGAAGATCGACCGGATTGCAGTCCTCGCCGAGGCAGCGCCGGATTATCCGATCAGCAAGCAGGCACACGGTCCCGATCACCTGCTGTCGCACCGCCACCTGTGGCTGCGCTCCAAACGGCAGGCGGCGATCATGCGGATCCGCGACGAGATCGTTCGTGCAATCCGCGACTTCATGCATCAGCGTGACTTCGTCAACGTCGACGCACCGATCTTCACCCCCAACGCCTGCGAAGGGACGACGAACCTTTTCGAAGTGGACTACCACGACGAAACCGTGTTCCTGACGCAGAGCGGGCAGCTCTACAACGAAGCGACGGCCGCCGCTCTCGGGCGCGTGTACTGCTTCGGCCCCACGTTTCGAGCCGAGAAGTCGAAGACGCGCCGCCACCTCCAGGAGTTCTGGATGATGGAGCCCGAGATGGCGTTTTGCACGTTCGACGAAGTCATGGATCTCGCCGAGGATTGCCTGCGCTACGTGATTGGCCGGGCGCTCGAGCATCGCCAGCGCGACCTGGCCGACCTCGAACGGGATACGACGATCCTGGAACGCTGCACGGAGCCGTTCCCACGCATCACCTACGAGCAAGCCGTCGCTCTGATGCACGAGAAGGGGCACGAGTTCGAGTTCGGGGATGACTTTGGCGCCCCCGATGAGACCTTCATCTCCGAGCAGTTCCAGCAGCCAGTCATGATTCACCGCTATCCGAAAGCGGTGAAGGCCTTCTACATGAAGGAAGACCCGGAGGATTCTCGATTTGCTCTCGGGGTCGACGTCATCGCTCCGGAAGGGTGTGGCGAGATCATTGGCGGGGGACAGCGCGAGGAGTCGATCGAGGTCCTGAAGCGGAAGATCGAAGAACACGGCCTGCCGGAGGAAGCCTTCCGCTGGTACTTGGACTTACGTCGTTGGGGGTCGTTCCCGCACGGTGGTTTCGGCCTCGGGCTCGAACGTACGGTCGGCTGGGTCTGTGGTCTCGAGCACGTCCGCGAGGCGATTCCGTTCCCGCGCACCCTGTATCGCATGTATCCATAGCGCCGCAAACGACATATCGCATGCGGAGCAGGGCCCACGGTCGCGCGGCCGGTGAAGATCACCAACGACACTGACGATGCCGCACAGCTGAGCGATTCGCAGCGCGCAATTTGCGTCGCTGCAATCTCTTGCAGTTTGCTCGCCTCGAGCACGCACTTCGGTCGGGTCGATCGGCGCCGCCAGAATCGTCACTGTGCACGCTTTGGACTTTCGTCACATTCGTCGACGTTCCCGTTTCCTGACGGCGTCACAGACACCGCTTTGGACACCTGCGGTTCCCGTTACGAGGACTGAAGTTGAGGCCGTCGCAAATGACGTAACCTTGCTTTTTATCAATAACTCGCGCACCTGCGCAACGGCTTCGAGACTTGATCAGACCGCGATCGCCGCTATAATCCGTAAACTATCTGACTGTTGCGGTATTGGGCTGAAAACCTAGAATCCAGGGTCTGCGTGCACAACTTGGGTACGTCTCAGAGGCGACGCTCGTCCAAGGCATCGCTCCTGTGACAACGCCGCCGAAGGTGGCCGTTGCGCGCGGACTAGAGTGACTGATCTTCAATGAAAATTGTCTTTCACTGAAGTCATACATTCTCTGGGGTCTGAACAATTTTCAATCGAACGACGCGACGTGCGGACACGCCTGCGTCAACACGGGACTGAAACCCGACAGCTGCGCCTCGTGGCGCGGAGGAAAGACTGTGATGAAAACTGGACTATCTGTACTCGCCGCCGTGCTTCTTTGTGCGGCGCCAGGTCTGGGGTGGGGCGCAAATGGGGACATCACGGGCCAAGCCATCGATAGCTGCATCGCTCCTGGAATCTTCACCAGGAACTCGGATGCCGCAATCGATCCTGTGTCCGGTGACCTTTGGGTGATCAACCAATACTCGGGCAGCGTCTGCCGCTACGACACGACGCCGCCGTTTGGTCTCACCGCGACGATCGCACATCCGCTCGGCCCGGCCGGTGGCGGTGCATTTCCGACCAACAACTTCAGCGTCGGAATTGCAGCGACACCCACGAGTACCCTGTGGGCACTCAACACCGGCAACCCGGCCGGCGCGGTCGCCCCGTACATGCAGCAGTTCGACCAAGCCGGAGTCGCCATTGGCGGCGCCATCACGATCACGCTGCCGGACGCGTCGACGATCCCTTCGGGGCTAACGTTCGACACGTCGAACAACTCGCTGTGGTACCGCGACATTGGCAACCACACGCTCGTCAACATTGACCAGACCGGCGCGCTGTTGACCACGCTGCCGATTCCCGGCCTCGTTGCCGGCGACACGCAAATGTTCGGCGAGAGCCTGACCTACTCGGAGCAGGGTCTCGACCGCTACTTGACGATCACGCAAGGCGACGTCTTCGACTTCGAAGTTGCCCGCGCCATGCGTATCAACCTGGCCACGGGTAGCTACGACGGCTACTCGGTACCGCTGGGGCAACTCTACACGGGCTTTGGTGCCTTCATCGGAGACGCCGACAGTGACACGAACCGGATCTCCGGGGTCGCCGTCGCTGGAGCAACGCTGTGGCTCACGAGCGGACGCTCGGTCTACAAGGTCGACGCTACGCAGCCGTCGCTGTTCCCACCGAGCAACTTGCAGGTGCGAGCGCTCGCGAACGGCGAAATGGTTCTGACGTGGGAGAACCACGGCAGCGGTGCCGGGGGTGCCTACACGAACTTCTCGATCTTGCGCAACGGCGCGACCATCGAGGTGGCCTACGGTGGCGCCGAGACGAGCTACCCCGACACGTCGGTGGCGATCCCGCGACTCCTCAACACGGACGTCACGTACGAAGTGGTCGCGATCGAAGGTAGCTTCACGTCGAGTGCAACGAAGGTCGTTCGCACCGGCACGGGCGCCTTGATGAAGCGCGTACCGTTCGACGGCACGCCGGCTGGGATGGCTTTCAACTCGGCCACCGATGAACTGTGGGTCGCCGAGTCGATCGGTGGCGGCACGTCGAACATTCACGTCTTCGACGAGTCGCTGAACCTCGTGCAGACGATTCCGGTCGCCGCCAGCTTGATCCGCGGCATCGCCTACAACCCAGACTTGAACTGGTTCGCGTACTCCACTGGCGCCGCCAACTTCGAGAACAACCTGAACTTCATTGACGCCGCTACGGGCGCCGCACCGGTCGGTGCTGCGACGTTGAGCATCGGTGTCCCCGGCGTGCAGGTAGAGCTGGGCGCGATCGGCTACGATACGATCGCGAAGGACTATCTGATCGTGAACGTGCATCCCAACGACGGTGGAGACGTCCTGCGCGTCGAAGCCGAAGACAACGGGATGGTCACGACGCCGCCGACCGCTGGAGCCTTCATTGATGCCTGCAGCGCAGGGATCAGCGTCGACTTCGCCGAAGGTGTGACGTTCCTCGAGAACAGCGCCGAAGGCGGCTTCCTCGCCACCGTCGAGGCAGGCGGTGCGGCAACTCAGATCAACGAATACGTTACCGAGTCATTCCTGCCAGGTCCGGTCTACGTCTGCACGCCGAGCGGTAGCTCGATCCCGTTGGACTCGATCGGCAACTCGATCTCCCAAACGGGGGCGGTCGAAGGTTTGGCAAGTCGAGGCCCGATCGCCTACCTCGGTGGTGGAACGTCGCAGAGCTTGTTCCAAGTCTTGCTGGCGCCGTCCGCCGAGTTCGTTCGCGGCGACCTCGACAGCAGCGGCACGATCACTCTCGCCGACGCTATCATCCTGGCCACTTACCTGTTCACTCCTGGCGGCGCCGCACCACAGTGCCTCGACGCCGGCGATGCAAACGACGACGGTCGGATCGACATCTCCGACCCGACCTACTTGATTTGGCATACGTTCCTTTCCGGGCCCGCGCCTGACGCGCCGTACCCGGCGCCTGGGACGGATCCGACATTCTTGGATGGGCTGCCCTGCAGCTAGGAAGGGACGAGCGAGGAGGAGGCCAAGGGCCTGGGCGGCCCAACCGGCCAAGGAGGAAAACTGGATTGGCACTCACCAACAGTTGTCGCAGCTGCGGCACGATCGAGTGAGCGCGACTTGCGTGAAGAACACGAGGGTTCACTGCCTGGTCAGATTCGCGAGCAGGCAGTGGGAGGAGTTTGTGGGCAGAATCCCGAACTTCGCCGCCGTCAGGGCAAGTAGACGGCTAACCGGGATTTCACTGGCTCACGGGAAATGTAAGGAGAAAAAATGAGGCGAAGCGTCCTATTACCCCTTCTGTTGTTGACATGCTTGGCCGTGCCCTTCGGCGCATTTGGCCAACAAGACTTGACGATCGGGACCGGCTCGGTTTCAGGTCTCATGTCAACGACTGTCGACGTCACAATGACGACGACCGCACCGACCCAGGGCTTCGTCCTGGCCGTCGGCTACGACACGAGCAAGATCTCGATCACCAGCTTCGATCCGAGTGCCGCCGTCTTGGCCGCGCCGGCCGAACTGGTTGCTAGCAGCAACTTCGACGCCACGGGTGGCGCGACGCTCGGTGTCGTTCTCGACTCGAACTCGCCGTTCGCTGGTCAGACGTTGGCCGCTGGTACAACGGTGATTGCACACCTGAACATCATGCCGGACCTGGTCGTCGCTGCACCTGAGACGGTCGCATTGACGCTCACGGATGGCACGTTCGGCTCGCCGACCCTCGACAACATTATCGTTCAGGGTGGCCTGTCCCTCGGTGCTGGCTCGATCGACCTCAACGACGGTTCGGTCGATCTCGAAGTGCCGCCGCCAGACTCGCTGACAATCGTCGGTGGTGACATCTCCGTCGGTGAGACGGCCTGTGCCCAGATTGTTCTCGACAACATGAGTGGTGACGTCCAGGGCATCGTCCTCGCGATCGAGCACGATCCCGGCCTGATCCTCAAGTCGATCAACACGGGTGCCGCTACCGCTGGCGCCGAGTTCGTCGTGGATACCATTCTCAATGGTAGCAACGGTGGAACGCTCGGTATCGTCATGGACTTCAACCCGCCGTTCCTCGGTCAGACGATCCCCATGGGCTCGGGCAACCACGTCGCAGACTTCTGCTATTGCTGCGTGAGCCACCCAGTCGATGATGGTGATCCGCTGACCGACGACGCCACGACGCACTCGTTGACGTTCGTCGACGGCGTGCTCGGCAGTCCGCCGCTGGACAACGTGATCGTGCTCGTGGGCCTCTCGCTCGGCACGATCCAGAACAACGGTGAGATGCGCTGCCTCCCCGCTCCGCTCGAAGACACCTGCTTTTCTTGCGGTGCCCTCGACAGCGAAGGCAACCTGGAGACGAACTGTCTACAGGGCGAGCCTGGCGAAACGGTCGAAGTCTGCTTCTTCTGGAAAGACGCAACCGACAACGTTGCAGCCTTCCAGCTCGGCATTTGCTGGGACAACACGACCGACTTCTCGGTCTGTAACGATCCATGCTTCGACATCTCGGGGACGATCCTCGAGGCCGTCGGCGCCGAGTTCGTCAACTGCAGTGTCGACAACGCCAACGGCGACATGATCGTTGGTATCTTGCTCGACTTCCTGCCGCCGTTCGATCGTCAGACGGTTCCGCCGACCGCGGACTGGCTGAAGATTGGTTCGGTTTCTTTCTGCCTCGATCCCGCGACGCCGTGTGGCTCGCAGAACAACATCACGTTCTGTGACACGGCCGACGGTCTTGGCAACGTCCCGACTCACAACCTGGTGACGGTCTGGCGTGAGGTGCCGGAAGGTTCCGGCAACTACATCCTGACCGATGTCCAGGGTTTCCCGACCGTGGGCTGCTGCATCGAGGTCAACCCCGAGCGCCGCTTCGTGCGCGGAAACTGCAACAACGATCCGCAAAACAAGGTCACGATTACAGACGCCGCTACGGTTCTCGCCGTGCAGTTCCAAGGTGTGCCGGTTGGCTGCCTGGATGCCTGTGACGTGAATGACGACGGCAAGATCAACCTGGCCGACGCGGTCTACCTCCTGAACTACTTGTTCAAGAGTGGTCCGCCGCACAACAGCCCGGCGCCGCCATCTCCGTTCCCCACGCAAGGTACCGATACCACGGTGGACGATCCGAGTGGCTTCCACGCTGAGCTCGACTGTGTCGACGGTCGCGATCCTTGCGCTGGACCGTAACCGTGAAACAAGGGACCATTAGCAACAACAAACCCATCCGTACGACGGAAAGGAAGCACACCATGCTAAAGTCTTCTCTTGCAGGAGCGCTGCTCTCGCTCGTGCTCTGCACGGCTTCGTTCGCGCAGGGCGACGGATCTCAGTACGAGTTCCGTGTCAACAACGTCACCGGAGCTTCTGGTAGTCAGCAACTGCTGACAGTCACTGTCGAGAGTCTCGGCGCCTCGGCGCTGCCGCTGCAGGGCTGGTCCTTCGGGGTCTGCCACAACGGCAACGGGATCGACGTGGCGCAAGCCGCAAGCCTCGATGTCTGCTCGCCGATCAGTGCCGCGCTCCAAAACAACCCAGGCGCTTGCATCACGACGCAGGCCGTTCTGGACCTCGGCGTCATTGCGCCGCTTTTCTTCAACAACATCAGCGTCTTCTACGCTGGTGCTGGTTTCGACCACCCGGGAGCCGACGGCACCTGCGCGCCGATTCCGGTGGGTACGTTCTCGTCCGCCGCTAACGCCAACCAGGCAATTGCCGGTTGGTCGCAGGCGATCGTGATCGACCAAAACAGCTTCTTCAACTTGGCCGCTGGCAGCAGCATCGTCGCGTGCGAAACCACCGTTGACCTGGTTGGTCCGGCCGGTACGTACGACGTCGAGATCTGCCACGACACCATTGGTAACCCGGTAGTGTCGGCTGTCGTCGTAGAAGACGGCGCCTCGCTGCAGCCGGTCTACACCGATGGCTCGGTCACCATTCTCAGCCCGAACTTCGTCACGATCGAAGCGGTTACGGTCACGACCGATCCGCAAGCCACGACGAACGTCCTGCTGACGAACGTCGGCGACATTGCTGGTCTCCAGCTTGGCCTGACGTTCCCGGACGCCGACTTGGCCCTGGCTTCGGCCACGGCTGTTGGCCCGGCGGCGGCCGCGTGCTTCTTCCAGCAGCAGCCCGGTACGGGTGCTGGCGAGCTCGCGATTGGTCTGATCATGGATTACGGCGACCCCACCCCGTGTGGTCAGGGCCCGATTCCGGCCGGCACCGACGTGCCGATCATCGAGCTGGTCTGGGATATCCTGGGCTCGGCTCCGTCCACGCTGCCTCTGACGCTCACCGACGGTCTGGGTAGTCCCCCGATCGACAACAAGATCATCTTCCCGAGCGGAGCCACCGAGACTCCGAACCTCGTGAGTGGTTCTGTCGAGCTGTTGGACTTCAACTCGTTTGTGCGTGGTGACTGCAACCAGGATGGCAACGACAACATCGCTGACGGTGTCTTCCTGTTGATTCGTCTCTTCGCCTCGGGCGCCCCGTTGACCTGCGAAGACGCTTGCGACTTCAACGACGACGGTTCGCTGGACATCACGGACGCAGCGCAGCTCTTCAACTGGCGCTTGCAGCCGACGTCGGCGTGCCCAACGATGTGCTCGCCGCCGGCCGCTCCGTACCCGGGTGCAGGCATCGACCCGACGCCGAACAGCGTCGACGCCGGTGACCTCCTTGGTTGCGACGGTGATGCGGACGACGGACTCTCGACTCCGTAAGGATCGCTAGTCTGAAGTCACTGAGCTTCGGCTCATGAACCGCACCTGCCCCTTCGGGTAGGTGCGGTTTTTTTTGGTCCACCGGTGTCTCTGGTCCACGCTGAGGGACCTGCCAGGTCGCTCGCTGCTCCTCGGGCCGGGCTCTGCGGGGCTCACCGCAGCTGCCGGAGTCGGAGCCGTCGAGTTCCTTCCCATACGCCAGCCAGGGCGCATGAGTTTGCGTTTCAGAAACTCGAGATGCGTCAGTTCCGGGCACGATCCTTGCCACGAGCGCCGGAGGCTGGAACAGCGTAAAAACCCCTCAGAATACCCACTGGCACCCTTTGAGATGTGACCACCCAGTGATAAAATTTGCATATTGGGTCACTACAGAAAGTGTCACAAACGAAACGAGTTGCGGGTCGCGAGTACCTCGTAGAACAACAGTTCGCGCAACGTACTGTCGTCTGTGTCGTCGCGGCGTCCGACTCACGTGTCAGAAACTTGGGTTCGATAAGTAATTTTCCAATCGCGAACACCGGGGAAGTACCGGGATCGGCGTTTCGCTTAGGAGGAACGAATGGCTACTTGCAAGAGGCTGATGTTGGTTGCGCTGTGTCTGGCGGCAACCTTGCCCCTCGCTGCTCAGAACTCGTTGACGGTCGGCTCGAACGTCGTGGCTTTCCCAGCCGCGCAAGTACAGATCCCGATCTTTTGCACGAACACTGAAGCGATTCATTCGCTGTCGGTTTCGCTGCAGCACGCATCGGTGCTCGAGATCGGGGCGGGCAACACCGTGCCGACCATCGACTTCACCGGTAGCGTCATCGACACCGTCCTGTCGGGCGGCTCTCCTGCGCTACTCGACATCGAGTACGATCCGCTGACCGACGAGATGACGATGGGTATGATCCTCGAGTTGATGCCGATGACCACGGCGCTCGAGATTCCGGTGTCCGCGGTCGATCAACTGCTGTTCAACGTCGTGTTCGACGTGCCGTCGAGCACGAACCCCGGCAACTACACGATCGACTTGGTCAACGGCCTCGGCGACCCACCCATCGACAACACGTTCTCGAACATGGGGACCAGCACCCTGCCGACTCTCAACAGCGGCAGTATCGATGTACAGAACGCCAACCTGTTCGAAATCGTCGACCAGGACATTCCAACCTCGGGCGCCTTCAGCGTCGAAGTCGAGGCGACGCACGACTTCGACACACAGGGCTTCCAAGTCTCCTGCACCTACGACAACACCCAGCTCGCCTTCAACCTCGTCACCGGCATCGGCACCGAGGCCGGCGACTACTTGTTCCTGAACAACCCCGAGCTGATCGTCGGCAACGAGCCGTTCGAACTCTACGAGCCGAACCCACCGGCGCCGCCGGTCCCCGTGCCTGGCACGAACCGCAGCCGCATCGTCTTCGGCGCAATCTACGACCTGCAGAGCGCGGTCGTCCTGCCGCCTGGAACTCGCTCGATCCTGCGCCTGCAGTTCACGACACTGCCGGGTGCCACCAGTGGCTCGCCGACCGAGATCCAGTTCGACACGGGACCTGGCGACAACTTCTTGGTGATCGCTGGTCAAGCAATCACGCCGATCGTCGACAACGCAGTCTTGACGTTCAACGCCCTGATCGAGCTGTTCGTTCGCAGCGACGCCAACATTGATGGCGGCACCGATATCGCAGACGCCGTCTTCGTGCTGGCCTACCTGTTCAACTCGGGCATCGCGCCGTCCTGCTTCGACGCCGCGGACTGCAACGACGATTCCAACATCGATATCTCTGATGCCGTCTACATCGTGACGTTCCTGTTCGGTGGCGGAGCCAACCCGTTCCAGCCATTCCCGAATTGTGGCGTCGATCCAACGATGGACGCGTTCGACTGCGCTATGTACTCGTGCCCATAGTCGCTTGATTAGACACAACTGACTGGAACAAACACTGGAGGAAAAGATGAGACCGCTGTTCCTGGCCGCCCTCTTGGCCACCGCACTGTTGGGGATGTCCCCAGCGCAGAGCCAGACGTTGTCCATGTCGTTGGGCGGAGCCACGATCACGCCCGGCGGTGGATTCCAAAGCCTGGTCATGCTGACCAATCCCGATCCAATCGCCGGCTACACCACGGTCGTCACGTTCGATCCTGCAACTTTCACGCTGGATACGATCGACGTTGATGGCCTCGATATCACCGTTGACCTCGGTCCGATCGTGACTGACGGCAACGGCGGGATCGAGTTCTTCACGACGAACATCAACAACGGCGTTGGCTTTGGCACATGCGCTGCGATCTTCGACTTGAGCCCACCGTTCCTCAGCCAGACGCTGGCTGCTGGTGGACCGCGCTCTGTCAGTCGCTACACGTTCTCGTCGCTGAACGATCCGCTCCTCGTCGGTACATCGATGCAGATCGACCTCGAGAACAACGTCGGTAGCCCGCCGCTGAACAACGTCGTGACCGTGGCCGGACAGAGTGTGTTCCCAGCATTGACGGCCGCGACCATCGACTTCGTCGATGTCCCGACGTTCGTGCGCGGCGACCCCAACTCGGACTCGATCTCGAACATTGCTGACTCGATCTTCATCGTCAGCTACCTGTTCCTGCAAGGTGCCTCGCCGCAGTGCTTGCTGTCGGCCGACGTCAACGCCGACCTGGTGCTCGACATTTCCGACATCATCTACCTGCTTTTCTGGCAGTTCAACATGGGGCCACAGCCACCGTTCCCGTACCCGGCTTGTGGCAACGACCAGAACCCGTTCGGGGTTCTCTCGTGCCTCAACTACGTGCACTGCCCGTAGTTGCTACAACGCCGCAGAAGCATGGAAACGACGACGTCCACACTGGACGGCGTCGTTTCTTTTTTGCGCCCTGCCCCGCGACTCCGTGATGCTGGAGTCGCAACCCGGTAGGATGAGGGCCCGCGCAACGACTGCCCTCCCGCGCTTCTGAGGAGTCACCATGTTCACGTTTCCGCATGCGACGTTTCTCGCCAACGCCGTCGCCATGACCGCGCTGTTTCTCACGCCATTCGCCACAGCCCAACACAGCACGCCCAGCCCACAGCCGCCGGTCAAGGAGGCAGCCGCAGAGCCAACTGCTGCCGACAACTCACCCCCATCGGCCCCAGCGAGCGATCAAGCCTGCGTAGTCATCGACGGTCAGAACTATTCTGTCCGCGAATTCGAGGGCTTCTTGGCCAGCCGCTTCGGTCCCCAGGCGGTGTCTGAGTTCGTCGATCACCTCCTGCTGCAGCGAGAGGCACTGCGACTCGAAGTGCACGTTTCAAACGAGGCGATCAACACGGAGGTAGAGCGCCGCATTGCCGGACTTCGGACGCTGTTTCCAGGAGGCGACGTCACATCATCTCTAGGACAGAGACGCACGGATCTCGCTGCCTACCGGCACTGGCTCGGGGAGCAGGTCCGTTCGGAACTCACCCTCTCGCAATGCATCTCCAAACGCCGCACCATCGACGAGGGAGAGCTGACGGCACTCTTCCAGAGTCTGTATGGGCCCGATGGGCAAGCGCGTCAGATCCGCCACATCTTGGTGTCGCCGCGAATCGCCCGCGTTCCTGTCGGACAGATCGAGAAGGCGCAGGAGATCCTCGCCCAGATCACAGCGGGTGCTGACTTCGCCGAGTTGGCACTGAAGCACTCGCAAGATCCGAATTCGGCCAAGGCTGGGGGCACCCTCAGCTACCGCCCCGGAGCTCTGGGTATCGAATTCGACCGCACGATCGCAGCCCTCGCAAAGCCGGGCGCCGCCAGCCTCGCGCAGAGTCCCCTAGGGCTGCACGTCGTGCAACTCGTGGCACTGCAACCCATCACTTTCGACGAAGCACGCCCCGCGCTCCTGGAGCGCTATCAACAGCGCCCGCCCACGCCGACTGAGATCGCCCTCTTCTTCAAAGCACTGCGAGAGCAGGCCACGATCACGCTGCCGTAGGCGTTGCCATTCCTACTGCAGGCTCGCGCTTGTGCAGCCGTCGAGTCACGGCCCCACCCCGAGCCGGACCGTGAGCCGCGGACCAGCAGCTGCCGCCGGAGCCACCGTCAGCGACAACTCCGGTGTCGTCGACGTGAGTTGTACAACCGGCTGCCCATCCCGCCACGGAGCTGGCACAGGATCGCAGAAGACGACGCTCGAGTCTGGTGCCGCGAGCACTAGGCCGACGCGAGCCCAATACCTCGCTGGAAGCTCAGGGTGCTCCGCGCGCTGGTCGTCGGTCAGCAGCCAACAGACCCGCTCGGCTCGCCTGGCGGTTGTTGAACGAGCGGCGGTTCCTGGAGGAGCGGCGGTTCCTGAAGGAGCGGCGGTTGCTGCAGGAGTGACCCCGGCATCTCTTAGCCACGCTCCGCGCGACGTGACAGAGATCAGCCTGATCGCGCGGTAGCGAGACACGACGGTTGCCTCTTCTGCAGCGACGCCGCTCAACTCCAACTCGACGATGTCGCCCAACAGCAGTTGCCAGGACCCGGGCTCTCCCTGAGGACCGACACGCCGCAACCAACGCCAGCGCTCCCCGCGCCGGGTCCAGCGGTGGACGACTTCGTTACCGTTACTCTCGTAGTGATAGGGTCCCAGCTCGATCAACCCGGCCGCACGATCCACGATCAGCTGCGCGTTCCTGGAAACACGCGGCGCAGTCTGTTGGCGGTCCGCCGACAGCAGTCGAGCCGCAATCTCCACCCTGTCGAAGCGCGCAAGACCCTCAGCATTGCGCTGCTGCCTTGCCGTCAAAGCGACCCATGACGCTACCACCAGCGCCAGCAGGATCATCGCCAGCGCGGTCGCAACAACGACTTCAACCAGCGTCCAGCCAGCGTGTCTCACGCTACTGGGCTGCAGCATAGGCGGTGCGAGCGACACGGCGCTCGCGCTGCACGTGGGTCAACCGCCACTCTTCGACATCCCCCACGAGGTGTCGTTCCCACCGCACCTTCACGGGTGCCTCGCTGGTGAAGACGGTCGCCAGCTCGACGCGCGCGATCGTCTCGCTGAGGTCGAAGCTATGCGTGAGTCCTTCTGACTGGCGTAGCAATTCCGCAAGTTGCAGGTCGGCGTGCAGTACGAGTTGCCGGTGGCGCAGATCGGCGGCCGCACGCTGCTGCAGCTGCTCCCAGGCAACGAGTAACGGTAACAGTGCCCAAACCGTCAGCCCCAGCGCCAGCGCAACGTCCAGCAACAAGCTGCCGCGCTCGCGCCCGCGCGTGCCGCCCGTCAAGGCCCTGCTCCGGTGATGTTCGCCACGACACCCGCAGACGGAACCACAGCGAGAGGTGCCACGTGAACACCGCGAGGGGGCGGTAGATAGTCGACGTCGACTCCCTCGAGGATCGGTGTCCTACGTCCGTCCGGACTCGCGCGGAGCGTCCACTGCAGTGCGTAGGTGGTCGCCTCAGATGCCACTCCCGGCAACGGCGAGAACACGCGCGTAGAACTGCGAACGGTCGTGGAGCCTGTCATCCGACAAGCCTGCAGCTCCCAGTCGATACCCGTGCCGTCACTGAAGTCGCCCAGCGCTGCGATCCGCAGCAGCTGACTGCCCGACGGAAACTCCACCGGCAGCACCCAGCGGGCACTGGGTTGGATCGCGGTCAGCGACCACCGCGAGGCGGCGGTGCCAAAAGGCTCCTGCTGCAAGAAGATCTGCTGCACGGTGCCATGGAAGACCCTGCTTCGTTGGGAGGCGCCGTTGCCGTCGAAGATGCTGTCTCCGAGACCGCCACCGAGTTCGAGGATCCAGCCGGCGTCCTGCGTCGTAAACACGCCACCGGCGACAAAGCCGCCTGCCGCCGCTCCCGCCGTCGCGGCAACCTCAGCCTCGCCAACCCGCAGCAGCGTCGTCGCCGAGTCACTCCACCCCCACTCCACAGCAATCCACTCGCCACTTCGACAAACGTCATCGACAGCCACATGACTACTCGCGCGACCCGGGAAGTGCTGGTCGACGGCCAACGAAAGTTGTGACGGCGGGTCGGTCGCTAACGTCGCGACGACCACCCACGGAGCACCGTGAACTTGCACGCGTCGC
Source organism: Planctomycetota bacterium (assembly GCA_039028735.1). Taxonomy (GTDB): domain Bacteria; phylum Planctomycetota; class UBA8108; order UBA1146; family JAJFFE01; genus JBCCHQ01. The sequence goes on from JBCCHQ010000002.1 coordinate 20,048, forward strand.
CGGTGCAGCCACTGCGCCGAAGCTGGCAGCCGAACGATCTCACTGACGACCGAAAAGGATCGCTCGGGCGGGCCTTGGCGCGAAAGCGTCACGATGAGAGACGGATCCGGCTGCGCGATGTGCATCGCGGCAAACCACTCAGGGCTGGGCAAGACGCGCAGCCAACCCAACTGAGTCGTTCGCAGCAGCACACGTTCGCGGTGTGGCTGTGGGCAATCGGCTGCGGCACGCACCGGCTTGATCAAGATACCACCGCTACCGCGACTGCTCGCGATGACCGGTTCTTCAACAGCGCTCTCCAGCGTCGAGTAACGCAGACCTTCTCCCCGCCGCGGGTCCAGCAGGACGCCGTCACAGACCAAGTCGGAAAGATCGTGAGCAGCGAGCACGCTTGCGCCGTGATTGACCGTGCCACTCGCCGACAGCGAGACCACACCAGCCCCGGACACGAGGCGCCCCGTCAGGTGCGTCGTCAACGGTGCCTGGAAGCTGGCCTCACGATGCCAGCGCAGCGGGGCGAGCAGCTGGTGCCCGTCTATCTGATCGTTCTTGAGGATCTCTCTCTCGAGCTTTGTCACCCATACGACGTCGTCGTCGGGCGCAAACAGAGTCATCGTAGCCGGACAGGCAGCAACCAGTCCCGGCCGTGGCTGCACACCGCCGCCGACGCGCACCGGCGCTGGTCCACCGCTGCGCCAAAGGTCGAAGCGCGTAACGCTACTGGGCGCCGACCCCTGCCACACTGCGACAAGCCGACGCGCCGACAAGGCTGTCAGACTTGTGGCCCGTTCCGGTAGCGTCGCGTGGCCAATCTCGAAGCGCTCCTCGCGGAGGCAACCGTGTGCCAAGAGCGCGCGTCCCCCCGCAACGTCCGATGGCTGCAGCCACCAAACACCTGCCGTACCATCCGCGACTGCCTCGGCACCTCGTGGCAGAGGAGTACCCGACAGACGCTGTAACGCCAAGCCGGCGTCAACGCGCAACCATCCCGCCGCCGTCGCGAGCAGCGCACTGTTCCAGAGCGGCAGTGGATACAACCCACGAATTGCAGCATCGACCAAGTCGCTGCGACCGATGGCGCCGTCGCAACCGATCTCGACTAACTGCCGATCCTCGGCCCAGACGAGCACTGCACCGGCAACCGGGACGATCGCCCGCACTTCCCCCGGCAGAGTTAGCTGTGCCCACTGTGCATCGAGCTGCGGTAGCGAGGCGCCAGTAGCGGTCCACACCGTTTGATCTCGCCAACCCCACCAGCGACGGGCTCCGTGACGTTGCGTGCAAACACCGGCAAGCGATGGCATTGCGAATGGATGCGCTTGCCAACCGCTCGAGTCCTGAAGCAGGGCTACACCGCGGCGCCGCGCGTCGACGAGGAGCACACCAGCTCCCAACGCCAACGTGGCCTGCGTCAGACGGGCCCGGTAAGTCGCTTCCGAAGCCGCTCGAGTTCGCTCAGGTATTGGCACCGATGTGGTCGTCGCGAACCACTCACTGTCGTCGAGGACTTCGGGGCCAAAGGGCGCTCCACGAACGACGCCGCCCGGTTGTTCTGGGGAACCGTAGAGCCAATCGCGCTGCACGCGGAGTTGGAGCCGTTGCGCTAGCGGTAGACGCCGTTCAGTCATGGCCGGTGCTTCGCCAGCGACCGCGTCGCCGCTCGCAGCGGTGGGTGGCCCGACCCGCAACACGGCAGTGGCCGGGACGCGACCCCGATCGATTCCTCTCAAGCGACTCGGGTGACTGTGCGTACGCCGGAGTCGCGCCAGCGAATCCAATGCGGCAACGATCCTTTCAGAGTGGGCGTCGAGCCACTCAGCATACACAGCCGGCACGACGCTGAGAGTTCGTTCGATTCGTGCACGCAGCAAGTCGTTGTCGCGCAAGTCCGCCTCAGTCGTGTTGGCCTCCAGCTCTCGAGCCAACCAAGCCGCAGCCTCGCGCGCAGCAGATGGTCCATGCGGTTCCCCAGTGCTGGTAGGGTCAGCGCCCGCTGCCGCCAAGATCGCAGTTGGCAGTGCCGCCGACGAGACCGACAGCGCCGTCACCCGGCGGCGTTGCCACTCGCCATTCGGGGCGCGTTGGGTGACCGTCGCCTGTTGCGGGTAGTAGAGTGACACCCGCGACGGTGCCTCGCCGTCGAACACCGCCACCCGTGTGCTGGCTTCCATGGCGGCTGCGGCGCGGGCAACGGTGCCCGCGGTCTCGACCTGCCTGACGTGACGCTGGTGCCGACGCTCCCGCACCCGCGCATCGCCATAGGTCGCAAGGACCACGAGCGCGATGGCGACACACAACAGGACGACCGGGAGTAGCGCAATTCCCTTCAAGGTCGGCTCCGACGCGATGGTCCCACGAAGAACGCCGCGGGCGGCGATAGCGCCAGCAAGATCGCGCAGCGTTCGCCTACGTGCACAACTTGCCAGTCACCGACGCGATCACCTTCGGCGCAACTAATGACGCCTCCCCCTTGCGCGAGCAGAATCCGCGCCCCATCCGCCGCGACGATGAAGCCCTTCACGACCGGGCGGTCGGCGCGGTACAGTGCCAAGAAGGTTCGCGCCTCCGCGTCGCGTCGCGGCGCAGCAGCCACGGCACCGACTACGTCGGTGAGTTGTGAACGCCGGTCGCTCCCTGACTGTACGCTTGGCCGCGACACGGCCACGGTCTGCGGCTGTTGCGGCGTAGTCAGTGGCGCGAGCGACCCTGCTCGGGCTGACTTCGGCAGCGACTGTGCAGCTACAGGCTGCGGCAGCTCGCGGCAGCGGGCGAGCTGGTCTCGGTACGTCGCCACTTCGGTACGCAGCGAGGCCCAGTCGGCGGCAAGGTCACGCACGCGGACGCCTACTCCACACAACAAGACGGCGACGGCTGCCGCGGCGAGTCGTGGCGGGGATTTCAACGCAGCCCCTGGCGCTGCCACTGCGCCGCTTCGAGCCGTGCACGCACAGCAGCACACTCCTCGCGCAACGTCTCGTTGCGTCGCTCGAGCCAACAGCAACCGCCCACACTAGCAATACCAAGCGCGAACAACCCTCCGAAGAGAACCCTGCCGCGCAGCAAACGATGCCTCAGTGATGCCCGTTGCTCCAGGGGCGGATAGCTTCCGGGCGCCATCACGGCCAGCGCTGCCCCGATCAACAGCAGCGTCTCTGGCGCGACCTTGGGCAGCTGCCCGTTGCGCGGTCGCAGCCATTGGCGCCCGCCGGCGCGCGCGAGCAGTCGCCACCCCGTGCGATCAGGCTCGGTCAGCAGTACCCACGGTCGCTGCGCACCCGCCTCTCTGCAAAGGCTGTCGGCGACGAGCCTCCCTCGACGCGCAGAGACCAAGAGTCGCTCGCGACCCGATCCCCAGTACACACCGACGGTGCGACGACTGGCGATCGACGCCGACAAACGCGCCACCGCAACGTGCGGCGGAACTGCGCGCACATGCGCCGGCAGCGATGCGAGCGCTGCCTGATCGATCCAAACGGCGCCGGCCTCGCGATCGCTGCATCGGCTGAGCGGCACTTCCACCACGCGCGCCCCGCGCAGTCGTTCGAGACGCGCACGGCGGCGGCGTCGAGCGACGGCCTCGTCATCGACAACCATGCTGGCGCCCACAGGAAGCAAGCAAGCGGTTCGCCGAGACGGCGCAACTGGCGGCGCCCCTCGCGAGACTCGTCCTTGCCACTGTCGCCACCCGCTACTTTGCAGAGAAACCCGTAGCGTCGACGACCCGTCGCTTCCTCCAAACACAGCATCCGTTGCCTGACCTCGTCGCAGTCGCAAACGACCTCCATCCCATTTCTCGTAGCGGTCCGGCCGTGGCCCGCTACTTCGTGCGCGCCGCGAAGCGCCCCATGGCTCGCGAATCGCAGCAGAGAGGCCTTTCACAACTCGTGTTCCAAGAGTGCTCGTTTTCTGTAAGTGATTCCTGTGGCTGGTTCGCACGGCTGCGCGGCTGCGGCTGCGCGCGGACCGGATGCGGTCGTCCGTCTGGCTCCGGCCGGGCGTGGCCACAGAGGCTCGCAACAGGGGACTTCTCCGACCCGGCGCATCGCCACAATGGGACCCGGCCTCGGCACAAATGCCCGGGTGCTTCTGGACCTTCCCCCCAACCTCGCTCCGCGTCGGTGGAACCAACGTGTCACAGGGCGGCGGCCGTGAGCCGTGTTGCGACAAATGACGCGCTTCCCGGGGACCAGGCCCCACCCTTGCGACGAGTGTCGACGAAGGGAGGTCGAGCTTTGAGCACGATCGGAAACACGCTACTCCTTATCGCAACCCCGGTGATCCTGCTATTTGCGCCGGCACTCGCGACGCGTGGGCCTATGCCGCAGGTTCTCGCGACGTTGCTAGCCCCTATCCGCAGGCTCCGCAAGAAGAGCGGCCTGACGCCAACTGGCTATGTCCCGCTGTTGCGAGCCACCGCGCCCGCGACGCCGAAGCAGGACCTCGCGTTTCAGGGGCTGTACGGCTTCTTGCTCGCTGGCTCGGCGATCGGCATCGCCGCGCTGACCGCCGATCGCCCACTCGCAGTCGGCGCGGACACGACCCGACTGGTGATTGGACTGACGGTTGGCACGCTGCTGGGCGGCGCTGCGATGTATCTCATCGAGCATGTCCGCAGCGCTGTCGTTGCGTTGCGCTGCGCGCGCCAGCTGGCTGCCTGTGGGGTAGCCGGCACATGGGTCGCCGGACCTCTGACCAGCCGCCGCGAACTCCCTTTCGAAGACGCTCTGATCCGAGCGACGACGGAGGCGCAGACACTTGACGTGATCGATACCGATGCGTTGTCGACACTCGCATCGCTCTCGCATCCAGCGCACGGCTTGCTCGAAGCACCTCACCCAGCGCTGCATGGGACGAAGCTACGGTTGCTGGTAACACCACTGCGTTGCAGCAAGATCGACCCGGAACGCAAGCGCAGCTCTTGCGCGGAAGAAGCGCTGTCGCGAGTCGCTGTGCCCCCGGAGCAGCAGTGGCAACGCCTGCAGCAACTGCAGCAGATTCAGCAGCGGTGGCGCGCAGAATTCAGTACTGACGTCGAGGTACGCTTTGTCGAAGATCGTCCCTGCACACACCTCGTACTGACGGAGAACGAAGCTTGGTTTCGGCCGTGGGTTTCCGACGGGAACCTATGGACCGAGGTCGACGCCTGCCACGACGGCAACCTGGGCTCACTGCATGCGATCCTCAGAGACGCGTTCTTGAGCGCGTGGGCCGACGCGCAAGCGGAACCGGTCCACAACCCACCGGCTCAAGGCTCGTCGTTTGCGTACAAGAAGCAACCGCAACAACCTGTCGCTACGTTGCAAATCGTCGGCTGAGAGCAGTGACAACTCAAAAGTGTTCGCGCGGTTCATCCGGCCCGACAACAGGATCGAAAAGCAGAGCCGCACGCTTGCGCGCCAGCTTTTGCGCACGGGAAACACGATAGTCGCCGTCGAGAATCGCACCCTCCCAACTGCCGTAGGCGGGATTCGGCAGCATCAGCCAGCGACTGCCCCACAAGGCTCGGTATTCATCCGTCTTGGCCGCGCGAAGGGCGATGTCTGATTCCCCGAACGTCGACGCGAAGTCGCCGACGTTGTCGCCCACCAATAGCAAGACACGATAATCAGCGGCAACGCTGCGACGGCGCGCACCTTTGTCCTTGTCGTCGGTTCGGGTCAACATTGGGTCGACGCCCGGCCGCATGGGGAAACCACGGACCGCGAGATTGTGGCGGGTTGCTTCGGTCAGGTGCGCCTTCCGGTTCGTCAGGTAGAAAACCGTAACGCCCTTTTCGTGCACATAGCGGCAGAAGTCGACCGCACCCGGCAACGCGGGCGCACTCTCTTCATGGACCCAGGGATCCCAACTCTTCGACGAGTACTCTTGCTCATCCCGAACCAGGCGCGCCTCATAGAACGAGTTGTCGAGCAGCGTCTCGTCGACATCGACGATGATCGCGGTCGGTTTGTCACTAGGACCGGTGTCCTCTTCGAGAGCAGCGTGCCAACTGTTGTCGCTGAGCCCCTGATCGACGAGTGCTTTCCCCCACTGAAACGTCTGCAAACAGATGGCTCGGTACTCCGCCGAGCGTTGCATCCACAGTGTCGCATGCAGCAGCTCGTGCGGCGCCGCAGTGTGTGACGGCGCAGGTTCGTCAGCAGCGCCGGGCACAGCGGTAATGGCCGCAGCCACGAGAATCAACAGCACAACCGCGGGTGCGGCTGGGCGCCGCAACGACGAGGCGGGCGACGCCAACGGATCGAGATTCGGCATGAGGGCTCCTTCTAATAGTGACAGTCTGCGATAGAGTAGCCGCAAGTCGAGCAATGGAAACGGTGGATCACGAAACAGCAGCCCCCGTCGCGGCGACGCTCGTCACAGGGTTGCTGCAAGCACTGGCAGCGACTATCTTTGAGGATGCGGAGCTCGACCGAGGCGCCGGCCTCACTGGAAGTAGCGGACCCGCCCACCCGCCAGATCAGTCGACCGGCAGCCGATAAAGCGGCCCGCCGCAGCAGCCCGCCCCGGGGGGTGAGGGACGAACCAGGCCTCGGCCACTCCCAACATCTTGCCGATAACTGCTATGAGGAAGCCAACAAGTGACACCGCACGAACTGGACAATCACTACTTCGATCGTGAGATCAGCCTGCTGCAGTTCAACCTCCGGGTGCTGGAGTTGGCGCGCGATCCCAGCATCCCGCTGCTGGAACGAGTTCGCTTTCTGACGATCTCATCGACAAATCTCGATGAGTTCTTCGAGATCCGGGTGGCAGGGCTGATGCAGCACATTGCCTACCACGTCGACCTCGCGAGCCCGGGAGACCTCTCACCGGAACAGGTCTATGCGCGTGTCAGCGAGCTGGCGCACGACCTGGTGGAGCGCCAGTACCAGGTCCTCAATGACGAACTGCTGCCGGCCCTGCAGGCGGAAGGAATCCACGTCTTGAAGCGGGGTACATGGACCGACAAACAAGCGGATTGGATCCGGGACTACTATCGCCGCGAGGTCGTCCCGGTACTGACTCCCGTTGGCCTCGATCCCGCTCACCCGTTTCCGAGGATCCTGAACAAGAGTCTGAACTTCATCGTGTCGCTGAAGGGCAAAGATGCCTTCGGTCGTAGTAGCCGTGCAGCGGTCGTACAAGCACCTCGCACACTGCCGCGGCTGATTCCACTGCCGCAAGAGATCGCCGAAGCGCCACACGCCTTCGTGATGCTGTCGTCAGTCATTCACGATCACGTACGCGAGCTGTTCCCTGGAATGAAGGTCAAGGGGTGCTATCAGTTTCGTGTAACGCGCGATAGTGACCTCTGGGTCGATGAAGAAGAAGTCGACGACTTGATGAACGCGCTAAAGGGTGAGCTCTCTAGCCGTCGCTTTGGCGGTGCCGCTCGACTCGAGATTGCCGACAACTGTAGCGACGAAATGCAGGAGTTCCTGCTGAGTCAGTTCCAACTGCGACAAGCCGACCTGTATCGCGTCAACGGCCCCGTGAACGTGCACCGACTGAGCGCACTCTATGACCTGGTCGACCGTCCCGACCTCAAGTATCAAGCCTTCCTGCCGCTGATCCCGCAACAGCTCCAACATCCGGGGGTCAGCCCGTTCGGCGCGATCCGCAAAGGGGACATCCTTTTGCACCACCCGTTCCAGTCGTTCACGCCCGTGATCGAACTGCTGCGAGAGGCGGCGACCGACCCTGACGTGCTCGCGATCAAGATGACCGTCTATCGCACCGGCAGCGAGTCAGCGATCAATGAGTCGCTGGTTGAAGCAGCGGCAGCCGGCAAAGAGGTCACAGCGGTCGTCGAACTGCGAGCGCGCTTCGATGAAGCCGCAAACATCGATCTTGCTAGCCGTCTGCAGGAAGCGGGTGCCAAGGTCGTTTACGGCATCGTAGGCTACAAAGCCCATGCGAAGATGCTGCTGATCGTCCGACGCGAAGGCAAAGCGATCCGCCGCTACGTGCACCTCGGCACCGGCAACTATCACGTCGGCACGACGAAAGCCTATACCGACCTGGGCCTGCTGACGTGCGACCCGAAGATCGGCGACGATGTGCACAGCTTGTTCCAACAGCTGACCGGCCTCGGCAAGGTCCCAGAGCTGGAGCGGCTCACGCAGGCCCCGTTTTCTCTGCACGCACAGACCATGCAGTGCATTCGCAACGAGACCGAGATCGCGCGCTCGGGTGGGCGCGGACGGATCATCGCAAAGATGAACTCGCTGATCGAACCACAAGTCATCGGCGCCCTCTACCAAGCGTCGCAGGCCGGTGTCGAAATCGACTTGATCATCCGAGGCGTCTGCTGCCTGCGACCCGGCGTGCCCGGGATCTCCGACAACATCCGAGTCCGGTCGATCCTGGGTCGCTTCCTGGAACATTCACGAATCTTCTACTTCTACGCCGATGGCGAGGAGCTGACCTATCTCTCCAGCGCCGACTGGATGCCGCGCAACTTCTTTCGACGAGTCGAAGTCTGCTTCCCGGTCCAGGGCAAGAAGCTCAAGCGGCGAATCATGCAAGAAGGACTGCAGCCCTATCTACTCGACAACTGCAACTCGTGGCTCCTCGACGCCGATGGGAACTACACCCGGCAGTCACCCACGGACTCGCCCGCTTGCAGCGCGCAAGAGCATCTTCTGGAGTCATTCGCAGAGGAACATCGCGCCGTGGAGGCGACGCTGCCCGAGCCGCTCGCCAACGACAACTTGCGCGAGGCAGCGTCGGACTAGCCGCTACCGGCCGCTATTCAAAGCTCAGCGTGATCCCGGCACCGGAGAGCACCTTCGCTTCCGTCTCGAGATCGGCGCGCGTCAGCGGGTGTTGATCCAGCCACCCTTCTGCAAACGTCAACGCAACGCTCGACTTCGAAGCCTTCAGAGCAACGTCGGCCAGCGGCCGCACGCCGCGCGTACGGTGCAGGAGCACGGCGAGCCTCAGCAGCACGCACAGCCGCAGCCCTTGCTTAGGGCGCACGTGCGGCAGCTCTTCGATCAGGTCACGAGGGATCTTCTTGCGGTGGGCACGAACCAGCGTAGCCAAAGTCACTTGCTCGTCGTTTGAGAACCCAGCCATGTCGACGTTCTCGAGTAAGTACTGACCGTGCTTGTGGTAACTCGAGTGGGCAATCGCCATCCCGACTTCGTGCAACCAAGCCGCCCAACGCAACAGCTGTTCGGCACGGGTGTCGTCGAGCGTCCAACCCGCTTTGGTCTGGTCGAGTAGATGTTGCGCGGTAGCAGCAACACGCTCGCACTGCGCCTGGTCCAACTGGAACGTCCGCGCCAGCTTGCGGATCGTGCGCTCGCGGACGTCTTCACTCTCGCTGCGCTGCAGGAGGTCCATCAACAGGCCTTCGCGCAGTGCACCCGGCGACGGTTGCATGCGTTCGATGCCGAGACTCTCGAAAACGCCGGTCAAGATCGCGACGCCACCGGGCAGGACAGGCTTGCGATCGGACTTGAGCCCGGGCAAGTCGAGGTCGTCGACCGATCCAGTCTCGATCATGTCCTTGCGCAGCTTCTTCAACCCGTCGAGGGTGATCTCACCATCGGACCAGCCGGCCGCCGCAAGGATCCCTGCGATCGCAATCGCAGTTCCTGAGGAACCTAGGTACTCCTGGCACTCGACTCCGGCGATCTTCGACTCGAAGCCTTGCAGCTTCAACCGGGCAGCGATGCGCGCTTCGCGAAACGAACGACGATCGATCGCCCCCCCGGGGAAGTAGCGTTGAGTGAAGGACACACACCCCATGTAGAGGCTCTCGGCGGTCTCGACTTCGCCGGCTTCACCTAGGATGCACTCGGTGCTGCCACCGCCAATGTCGACGACAAAGCGTTTGCCGGGTGGCGGCGGCATCTCACTGGCAACACCCACGTAGACCAGGCGAGCTTCCTCCTGGCCAGAGATCACGTCGATCGGATTGCCGAGGACCTTCTCAGCGCGCCGCAGGAACGATCGCCGATTTCGGGCCCGCCGCAGGGTGTTGGTCCCCACAGCTCGTACGCGGTCGTTCGGCAGGTTGCTGAGCTGTTCGCCAAAGCGCTCCAGGCAGCCGAGAGCGCGCTCCTGCGCCTCCTCGGTCAGGTAACGATCCGCGTCGAGTCCAGCCGCGATTCGGACCCTCTCACGCAGCCGATTGACGACCCGCAGCTCGCCGTGCACGAGGCGCGAAATCAGCATGTGAAAGCTGTTCGAACCAAGATCGACGGCCGCTAGCAGCTCGTTCTCCTGGTACACCATTCGCTCCTCGAAAAGACCCATCCAAGAAGAGCCATAAGGCGCTTCAAGATATGCACTTACACTGACCGAACGCACCCCAAGAAGCTGTTGGGTTTCGGGGCTGATCTGGTACGATCATCTATCCGCGTCCGCGAGCCACATGCACGACACTAACTCCTGTGCTACGGTGATCTTAGCGCTTTGCAGCGACGCTGAGAAGGGGTAGGGAAGGTTCTATGCCGAGCGATCACCACAACCGAGCCAAGCTCCACCTGACGCCGGCACTGCCGCTGCCGAAGGCGCTAGCGGCAGCGTTCGACACGCTCGTCGGCTACGCGATCGAGATGCCGGTTCGGGCCAAGCACGCGCCGGAGAAGGCCGTCCACGAGTTCCGCAAGACGACTCGCCGCCTGCGAGCCCTGACGAAACTCGTGCGTGAGATCGTCGGCGAATCGGCCTACCAGAAAATGAACTCGACGCTGGGCGCCGCTGCCCGCAGCACATCTGGACTGCGCGACGATGCGGTGCTGCTGAGCGCACTCGACGACCTTCAAGACAAGAAGAAGACGCGGCAGGCGCGGGCACTGCTACGACACGCGCTGGCGGAACGCTGCGAAGACGCCGCCGACGCGCAAGCCACGGCCCAGTTGCTGCAAGAATGTTCGCGGTCACTGCGACCGACGTCGCGCCTGTTTCACGCTTCCCTGCCGCAGGGACTGCAGCTGTCTGGGCTCGAAGATGCTTTTCGAGACAGCCTACGTCGCACGCGGCGATCGGTGAGAAAGGCGACTGCGGACCAGGACGGCCGCACGGACTCGACGCGCATCCACACGGTTCGCAAACGCGTCAAAGAACTGCGCTATCAGCTGGAGATGCTGACTCACGTCGAGAGCGACACGGTGCTCAAGGCCCATCGCGGCGCCGCCAACATCGCCGAAACGTTGGGGCAGGTTACCGACCTGATCGCACTTTCGGAGCGCGTTCAGGGCAACGTGGAGCTGCCGAAGAAGAGCCGCCGGCGACTGCTGAAACAGATACAGAAGCAGATCGATTCCATCTTCGCCGATGCCCACGACCGCGCGGTAGCCCTCTTCGATGCGCCTCCCCGGCAGATGGCGCAGCAGTGGATCGCCGCCATCTCCGACGATTTTGGCAAAGAACTTGGCACCGATTTCGGCAATCCGAAGTGGACCTTTCGCGCCGGCTAGTCTCGCGACTACCTACTCCTCAGTAACCGCACGCGCCCGCACCACAGCGACCAATCGCATCTGATCTAGGTCCACAACGCTCCACGGCGAATGCGCAAAGTGTGGCGGCGCCTCGAGCAGCGCTGCATCCGCCGTCTTCAGAACTACAGGTGTGCGCGTCCAGCGCGAAGCTGCCTGCTCCCAACCGGGGTTGTGCCCAACGAGCAACACCGTCTCCACGGCAGTCGGCACGACCGAGATCGCAGCAGCGATCGTCGACGCCCCAGCGCCGTAGAACTCCGGGAGATAGCTCACTGGGGGCTCGACTGCCCACTCGGGTGCGGAACGGGCCCACGTCTCACGCGTCCGCGCTGCGTCCGAACAAAGCACCAACTGCGGACACCAGCCCGTGCGCTGGAGGTAGCCAGCTACGGCCGGTGCCGCTCGCCGCCCGCGCTTGTTCAACGGCCGCGCGTGGTCAGTGAGCGTCGCGTCCTTCCACGAGCTCTTGGCGTGTCGCTGCAGGATCAGGCGTCGCGACATCGGGGGTCCTCTCCGTGAGCCCCGGGCAACCGCCTTGGGGCATGGCAAGCGTCTCTTCGTCACAGAAACGGCCTCAAGGCGCCAGGATACGGCTGGGAAGCAGCAATGAGAAGATCTGAAGGTTGACAGGCGCTGGCCCGCCATTATCCTTCGGCGCCCGACTCCATGCGTCGAATTCACTACGCAATGCGAGGTTTCAGGGGCATTGGGACAACTACAGGGCTTCGGGTCGAAACCCCAACGCAGAACGCCCACCCGGATCGAATTCGAAAGAGGAGCGCCTCATGGTAGAGAACCCTACTGCCAGTGCCTGGCAGACCACGCGGATCGCGTTGAAGTGGAATTGCCGCACCAGCCACAACAAGTGGAGGCGCGTCGGCGACGCTGTACTCGCGCGCGGCTTCGAACAAGGTGCCGACCTCACCGCGGGTGAGCAGCTCATCGCAAATCACAAAAACAGCGGCCACCGCGACAAGATGACGGCGTGCCTGCACGAGGATCCGATCCTCTTCTGGGACCTCGTCTACAAGTACTGGCGCGCGCGTGGCCCGCACGACGGCCTGAGCCGCGAGACAATCAACGTCGACGAGTTCGAAGCCGACGAGTAGTCCCGCTCTGCGGCTGGCGTCATCTGCTCGCGTCCTCTCTAGCGAGTGATGACGCGAGCCGTCACGAGAACGACCAGGTTCCTCTCCTCCTGCCGTTGGACGCGACGCTGAAACAGGCGCCCCAGCAACGGGATCGACTGCAGCAGCGGCACGCCATACAACTCTTGCCGTTCGACCGTCGTCCGCCAACCACCCAGCACAACCGTGTCGCCATCATGGATCGCCAGCTGCGCATCCAGATAACGTGTCTCGATGATCGGACGCGAGATGTTCGGGTCGACTCCTCCCTCCAACAGCGCACCCTGTGCAATCGAGATCGCATCTACCTGATCGCGAATGACTGGCTGAATGCGGAGGTGGACCGTGCTCCGATCGCTACCCACCGAAGGAGTCACATTCAGTACGATGCCTGTGAAGTTGCTATCGTTGATCTGTGCTACCAAGGCGACGTTGGCGTCGGCGGCGCTGAGCCCTTCCGATGCCACCAACGTGCGGTCGAACACCGGCTGAAAACTCTCCACGTATGGCAAGTTCGTCGTTATGGCGATCGTCGCCCGCGAGTTGTTGACCGAGGTGACCGTCGGGGCCGAGATGATCTCCCCACTCGACGTCTCTTCCAAGGCTCGCAACACGGCCCGTAGCCGCGGTTGGCTCATGACACCCACCACCGACAAGTTCAGCCCCGATGGCACACCAGGAATCAACCCCGCGATGCCGGTCCGGGTCCCGCTGTCGGCCCCCAACGACACGAGGTCGCGGGCGCCATCGCGATCGAGTGGAAACGGCTCGGCGAGTCCCAATTCAACCCCGAGCTCGTGCCCGAACCCTTGCGACAGTTCGACGAAGCGCGCCTCGATCTCGACGAGAACTGGCGGCGCAGTGATCCGATCCAGACAAGTCTCGACATGGTCGAGCGCCTGCTGAGTACCGCGCACGAAAAGCACGTTGCGACGCCGATCGAGAAACCATGTCGAGCCTTCCGGCCAAGACACCAGCTGCGGCAACTCCGTGAGAAAGCGATCTAGATGCGCCAGCGGTGGCTCGGTCTCGGTGAGCGGCGCAGCGCGAGCCGCGTCTTCGCCGTCGCCACGTTGCGTGCGGGAAACGAAGGAGAGCTGCTCCAGCGAAGCAAACGAGTCGCGTTGTTGGGCGTTGATCAAGCCGCCGGGAAGCGGGTAGACGAGCAACGACAGCGGTTCGCCCCTGCGAGCCCGCACTCGGAGCAACCGCCCCTCACGGTCGACTGTGATCGGAAACATCCGCTCCAGCGCAGCCAGCAACTCACCGAGCGGCAGTGCATCGAAGCGCACGCTGACGTCGATCCCGTCCGTCGCACCGCGGTCCAACAGCAGCTGTAGGTCCAGCGCGGCCGCGACCTGCTCGAGCACATGGGTCAGCGGTACGCCAGCGAACGACGCCTGAACGGGCCTCCGGCTGACGGAATCCTGTTCGATAGTGCGCGCGCCCAAGCGTTCCGGCCGCTGCTGGCGGCGCGCAATCTCTCGGGATCTTGCCCCGACTGGCCTCCGCGCTTCATCTGGCGTTGGTGCCACTGGCATGGCCGTGTCTGGCAATGACGCTGCTGGGCGTTGCGCCCGCGGCTGCGCTGACTCCGGCGACACCCGACAGCCGCAGACCGCCAATGACAGCGTGGCCACGACGATCCCGAGTCCGGAAACGGCCCAGCGCCGAAAAGGCGTCCCGATCCGGACAAGCAACCTAGTTACGGCAGCAGCCATCACCCACTCCGTGCTTTTTCAGCGTCGGAATGCCGCCTGCCGACGGTCTCGCGCGAGACCTAGGCAACTGCAATGCCAAACTAGACATGTGCTGCCGCCACGATAGCTGCCCCGGCCACTCGAAACTAAGTGCGAATTCGCTGGATCCAGGCCGCCGGCGCCAGCGAACACCGTGGCAGATCAAGGAGCCAAGCTGACAGAGCAGTGGATACCGCGGCGCGACGAGCTGCTAGAATTCTGGAGCACCGAAACAGCGATCAGCGACAGCGCAGCGGTCGGTGACTCGACCCACGCGACGCAACACCAGGACACGCCATGGACGCACACTTCGACGGTTACTATGACTATCACCCACCGCGCCATCCGCGCATTCCAGTCACGTTGATTGGGTTCTTCGGGGCTGGACACGAACAAATCGGCAGCACGATGGCTGCGCTGACGGGCCTGCCCTACACCGAGCTGGATCGCAGCGTCGAACACGCCACCGGCTGCACAGTCGGGCAGCTCGTGATCGAGGGGGGCGAGGATCGCTATCGAGAGGCCGAAGCCGACCGTCTCGCTCGCGTTCTGCGAGAGCGACCGGCCGGCATCGTTGCGCTCGGCGAAGGGGCATTACTGAACGCCGGCAACCGGGCATTGGTCAGCGACGAGTCGGTCCTCGTGTACGTGCATCGGGAGGCCGATGATCTGGCGGCGCGGTTACGCAGTCAGCAAGAGCGGTTGCCAGGGGCAGGCTTCCCTTGGTTTCCGGCCGCTGGATTCTGCGACAACGATTTTGCTGCGCTGAGCGACACACGCGCCAGTTGCTACGAAGAAGCGACGCTACGCGTCAACGCCACCGGCCGCAGCGCGGACCACGTTGCCGATGAGATCCTCGGCCTCCTCGAGCTCCGTTAGTCACCGCGTAGATCGAGTCTTGCTAGCCGGCCGCGGCGACACGGCGCACGGTCAACTCGAGTCGCCCCTGCGGGTGCTCGGGATCGGCGTTCGAGCGCGGCGCAACGACTCGGATCTGCTCCGTCGCGACACCCAGCTTCTCGAACTGGCGCTGCACTGCCGTCAGCCGCTCGCGAGCCAACTCGATGGAGCACTCTCGCACGCGCCTTGCGACCCTGTGCGGGGGCGGATCATCACCTGCGTCGACGAGGCGGTCGATCGCCTGCTCAATCTCTCCCAGCGCATTGTCGACTCGCTGCACGTCACGGCGTGCGCCCCGGGCCAGCGCCCCGGCACTGACCAACGTCGCATCGCATGCCGCGCGCGCAAGCGCAACACGCTCGTCGCGTAGCACGCCGCGGCGTCCCCGCAAGCGCGCGAGCAACTCGACACGCTCTCTCTCAGAAGGCGTCACTCGAGTTCTCAGAACTTCCACGTCGGCGACGCCTACCTCGTGACGCAACGTCAGCTGCAGCTGCGGATCGGCCGCGAGCTGTGTCGCCAGAGTCGCGATGACCCCACTGGCATCCCCGAGCAAGCGCACGTCGCCGCCACCGCAGAGCAGCGCCTTCTCAACTGGCGCAACTCCTTCTTCATCGCCCGTCAGCCCAGCAATGTCGGTAACAGTGCCAACAACGCGAAACGGCGAGCTGGCGATGGCATCGGCAACGACTTGGGCCGTCGTCGCCGCCAACACCGTGGTCAGCTTTGCGAGGCTGATCCCCTCGGCATCGAGACTCGCGGCAACCGGCACTCGAATTGTGCCCGCATCGTCGCGGAGCAGGAAGATCGCCGGCTGCAAACTGAGCGGCAGCTTCAAGTAACTTTCGATTGGCCCGTTCTCCGGCTCCTGCAGATCGAGGTCGGTCAACAGGAACTCGGAATCGACCGTCATCCCTCCGTCATCTTCAAAGCGTAGATCGACGCGACCGTCGAACACGCCACCGCCGATCGTGACGCCAGCGGCAGCGGCGATCTCGCCGAGGCTCAACAGATCGAGGGCGCCAATCTGTGTTCGCACGCGACCCGAGACCTTCTCGCCGAGGGTCAGCTGCCCAGTAGCGGCGAGCTCGGTGAGCCAAGGTCGCGCGGGGTCGATGCCAGGCCCTGACTCGAGCATCAGGTCAAAGCGCGTCGGCCTCGGGTTGTCTGCGCCGATCTCGATGTTCTGCACGCCGAGACCGAGCGCGCGAAATGGCAGCAGGCAAGGCTGCTCTCCGGTACGGTCGTCGACTTCGAGATCGATCCCGCTCACCGCGAGCTGTTCCACGACCACGTGCCAAGGCGCGGCCTCCGACATACTGACAATCGCTGGTGCTTCGACAGCCTGCTCCACTTCGTCGGTGACACCCTCACTAGCCGGCACGCCTTCATCTGGAGCCGCTGTGGCCAAACGCACGCCCGCGACTTGCAAGGAACTCGCGTCACGCAACACCCGACCCCGCGGTGTGTCGACCTCCACGCTACTGATTGCCATACGGCGCTTGGCAACGTCGACGTTGATTCCGTCCACGAGTACCTGCTTCACGCCCGCGACGACGACGCCGTGCTCGTTCGTGAGGCGGACATCGTCGACGCGAACGTCGGCCGCGATTCCGCGTTGAACATTCCAGTCAAGGGGACCACGACGCGGTGACGTCCAGCGCGCGCCAACAAGCATCTGAAACTCGCCAACGCCAAGCGGCGCGAGGTCGACCGCGGCCTGCGGCAGCACCTTGGCCAGGCGCTCACCGTGAATACCGCGCACACGGCAATCGAGTTCGAGTGTCGGCTCACTTGCGAATGGCGCAAGCGTCAAGTCGGTCGCAACGGCGGCAACGAGCGGATCGGCGGCGCCGCGCACCTCGAGAACCAGTGCTGGCGGTTCACCATCCGCTGACAGATCCGCAGTCCACGGCGTTCTCGTCTGCAGTGACCACTCCTTGATGACGAGGGCTTCCTCGCCAGCAGCTTCTTGCCAGCGAAACTCGTCGAGCTGCAGGTCTACTTTTTGGATCGTAAAGCGCGGCTGTCGCTGCGGTCCTCCCTGTCCGCTGGTCGCGGGGCGCGGGCGGCGTTGCGGTACGGTTTCGATCGTTGACGGCGCAGCGGCACTCTCGTCCGGGGGCGCGATGACGAACCCGGCGACGTGGACGGCGCCGCTGGCATCCTTTGTGGCATGGCCACGCACGCCGCTCGACGAAACCTGTGCGATCTCATAGACCTCCGCGGCGGGATCCCAACGCCCTACTCGGCAAGTCGCTTCCGCCATCGCAAGCAACGCATCGGGTGACAGTTCGCGGTCCATCACAGACACGTCGCGTAGGGCGACCAGCGCTTCGTGGCCACCGGTCGCGTGCGGCTGCAGCTGCGCGTGCAGCGTCGCCGCCAATTCACCGCGTTGCATCTCGACACTCGTCCCGGACGGCAGCACTTGATTCAGCTCCGCACCATCAACGCCAGCGAGACGCCCCGTCAACGTCACCTCCTGCAGATCCCCGCGTACGACTACCGTCCCCTCCACAGTCACGCGCTCGACGAAGCGGTCGCTTCGCAAACGCCCTGACAGGCGCGCCGGCCGCTGGCTGGTCGTGTCGAGATCGGTCAAAGCACCGTCCGCTACGATCGTCCCCGCGAGGCCGAAAGTCGCGTCGTCCCAGCGCAGTTCACCGCCTTGGAGGGCGATCACGCCGACGCTCACACGCAAGTCTGGAAGCGTCGGCAGGGCGATGTCGAGGGGCGACGACGGGGGCAGTGGCGGATTCGTAGTCTCGACTGCTGCGGTGGCGTTTGGCGCAACGTTCAGCCGCAACCCGAGTGCCGCGAGCGTTGTTTCATCCCGCTGCACTGTCATGACGGGTGCCGCGATCGTCAATTCATCTACGCGGACCGCGCCATCGGTTGCCACGCCAGCCTGCAGATCAACGCGATCACACTGAAACGGTGTCGCGTCTCCGTCGTGCAGGGCGAGGTCGCGCAGCGCCAAATCGATCGCGAGCAGGTTGCTGCTCGACGGAGTGGACCGCCGTGGATCCCCGACGTGCAAATCGAGATCAACGTCGCACTGCGCGCTAGCGCTCTCCCACCCACTGACGAGCAGATCGGGGGGTAGGTACGGTACCAGTCGCGCCGTCGACAGGTTCGTCGCCCGCAGCGACCCCGTGAGCCAACTGCTCGCATTGCGATGATTGACCTCCGCTTCGAAGTCGATCGCGCCGAACAAACCGGGAACCTCACAGTAGGCGTGCACGGTGCCGGACCGATTCGGGTAGCCCGCCCCGAGGGTGAGTTCGCGTGCTTCGAGTCCCAAACGCGCGCAGACGAACGGTACGTCTGCGGTCATCTTGTCATCGAAGCGGGCCCCGGTACCGTCGACGACGATGCTGCCGACGTGCACCTCCCACGGCACTCCTGCCGACGAAGCCCGCAGCGGCGCCGCCGGATCGGGATCCTGCGGGGTCGCAGCGTTTGCGGGAGCGGCCGCCGCCGTCGCGGTGGCTGTAGCGGGATCACTCGCTCCGGGATCCTTCGCTCCGGCTCCAGTTTGGCCGCGATACGTCACGCCAGGGAGCCGCCACGCTCCGTCTGCGTCGCGGAGCAAGTCGCCGGCAAGTCGACGCAGCTCAACTCGCTCCACGTCCAAACGGCGCGACACGGGATCGACGCGAACGCCACTGACCTGCAACTTGCCTCGCGCAGAGGCGCCCGGGGCACTCGACGTCCTCGACGACGCCGCTACGGCGTGGGCCATCTCCACGGACAGGGCCACTTCGACTTGGTCTCCGAACGCGGCGTCACCACTTACGGTGCACGTCGATGCGCCGCCTGCGAGATCCAACTCGAGGCCGGATCCTTGCAAGTAGGCAGCAAGGCCCTCTGTTTCGTAGTCCGTTGCCGTCGCATCGAACGAAAACGACACCGAGCTCGGCAACAGCTCGCATTGGCCAGTGACGGCTACTCGAGCTGCGACACCGGCCATCGCGCCATTCATGACCAGCGAGTGCGACTGACCAGCGGCCGGCTCTGCCGTACGCGCGATCGCCAACTCGTCGAGACGCACCCCCACCGGCGGTGCGTCGCCGACGAATGCGTCAACAACGCGCACTTCACAATCGGTGATGGCAAAACGTTCCAAGCCAACCAACGGGGTCAGCGGCGCTACCGGCACGCGCGCCGGCGGCACCGGGGCCAGAGGTTGCGGTCCGGCGACGACGGCCGGCGTTCCGCTGCCGCCAGTCAACTCGAGGCCAGCGCAGGACCAATTGCCGCTGGCATGCCGCTGCACAGTCACCTCGCCGCCCCGCACCTCAACTCGCTCGATCACTGGCGTCGCGTCGATCGCAAAGCCGACCACCGCAGTCAAGGTATCCAGTCGCACGGGCTGGGCACCCGCCGACAGTAAGTCGACGTCGACGATCTCCAGGGTCGCCCGAGACAGCGGATTGGTCGTGACGTGCAACGTGCCTCGGAAGCCACCAGACACCTGACGCGTTCGCAGACCCAACCCCGAAGCGTTCAGATACGGATCCAAAGATCCGATGGCCAAGGCATCCAAGCGGGCCTCGAAGTCCATCTGCAGTTGCTCATCGTCGAGGCGACTCGTGCCCTCCAGGACCAGGCGCGGCAAAACGCCGGGGGCCGCTAGCTCGACGCCGAAGCGGGTCGGGCGCTCTTCATGCGCGAAGTCGGAGAGTCGAATGTGACAATCGAGCCGTACGCGCTGCGGCGGATCGATCGATCCGTCGACGAAGTGCACCTGCGCGTGCTGCAGGCGCAACGCACTGATCTCCAGTGGCGCAGCGATTCGAATCGGCTCAGGCGTCTCCGAGGCCGGTGCCGCGGGTGGAACTGGCGCGGGGACGCCGCTGCTTTGGAAGTGACGCAGCAAAGTCAGCTCACCGGCCGCGTTCCGTTCGAGGAAGAGATCCACACCGTCGCACTCCAAACGCCGCGCGACGACGCGACCACGGAACAGATCCAGGACCGACAAGTCTGCTCGGCAGTACTCCGTATCCGCATAAACAGTCTTGCCGTCAGCCGTCGTCAGGCGAAAGTGCCACAGTTCGGTGTCGGCACCGAGCAGCGACACGTCGAGCGATTCGTACTCACACGCCAACCCATAGTGGCTGAGCGCACTATCGATGATCATCGGCAACGCAATCGCCAAAGCGACTCGCAGCACCAACAACACTCCAACGCACCACAGCGTGCGGCGCAGCCACTTCTGCCTGCGCGAACGTGGCGGCTTCTTCGCGGCGTCGGCGCTGTCAGCGGGTCGCTGCGGCGCTTCTTCCACGGTGGTCTCTTGTGGGGTGACCACATCCTCCGGAGAGGAACCTGCAGACGATTTTGGTTGGGAGTCATCGGCCTGCGTCATCGGGCCCCCTCCGTCGCGCGCTGTTGGCTCTCGAATTGCCGCTTCTCCTGCTGACGCGCGAAACTCGCCAAGGCACGCCGCCGCTCGCTTGCTGTCGAATGGGGATCGTATCCTGCGACCACGACGCCGCTCTGGCTGAGCCAGCCATGAGCGCGCACGCGGACCGAGAGCGATCGATCTTGCAGCAGAAAGAGATTCTCGCGGACGATCGCCGCGGCGATTGCGTCCATCGACTCCGCCCGTGCCGCGATCTCTGGAAATGTCGAAGGGTAGCGCGCCACCGCACCAAGATGCTGCAGCAAGATCGCTCGAGTCCCGACCGGCATGTCACCAGCGTCCGCGAGACTCTGCAACGTGCAACGTTCGACGAAGACCCCGACGGCAGCATCTCCGACCGGCGCGTGTTGATCGAGCGCTGCCCCCATCACCGCGCTAGCGACGACCGCAACGGTGTCGTCCGCAGCGGCTACGGCGATGTCCAAGCTCAGCGCTGCCCCGCCGCTTCGCGCTAGGTGCGCAAGAGCACGGCGCCTCGTCGCGCGCCAAGCCAACGCATCGATCGTCGGCTGGAGCGTTTGCCAACTCGCCTCGCGCTCGCGTCGTGCAACCGCAGACGTCGCTTCGGGCGCTGCCTTCGAGTCGGCGCGACTGCTGTCGTGTGCATCAGCGGGCGGCGCCGCCACGGCCGGAGCGATGTCTCCGATGACGAGACGCGTCGCGGCGACGGGGGCGGCGGTCTCTGGTGTGATGACAACCGTCCCGACCAACCAGGGACCATCGTCTGACAGTGGTAGCACCCACGCCAGCGGAGCCTCGCGCCAATCGCCGCCAAGGATCACAACCTCGCTATGGCACTCCGCTCGAGCCTGTCCGTCTTCGGTTCGCTGCTCTTCGTCGAAAAAGAAGGCCACCCGGGCGCCCCCTGCGTCGAGGTGCATCAATAGCGTGACGATTGGATCTGCCTGGGGTTCGTGGTCTGCCTGGGGTTCGTGGTCTGCCTGGGGTTCGTGGTCTGCCGCGGCTTCGTGGTTCTCCGCGAGTTCAGTGCCGTGCACGACGATACGAGTCGTGTGCTGCGCAGAAAGCGAGCGTTCTACGATCGCACTATCGACGGCGACGCCGCCCACAGGCTCGAGACTGCTGGCCCACGGCAAGACCGATTCGCCTCCGCTGACGCGCAAAGAGCGAGAGAGGACGCCCGTGCCCAGAAATGTGGCGTCGGTATCGGGATTGCGCACGATAGCCGAAATCTCGGCGTTACGCCCACTCGATGCTGCCGCTTCCAACTGGAGCAACGGTGACGTCGTGACAGCGATCACCGAAGCGCGCACGGTCCACGATCGCTGCGGGGGCATCGGTGTGGGCCTTGTCATGGGCCTTGTCATGGACGGGGCGTCACCGCCGAGCAACGTGCCGGGCGCCACCTTCGCTTCGAGCCACGGAGAGTACACCTTTGGCTCTTCGCCTGGAGCCAAACAGCCGACGCACGCCGAGATCAGTAGCAGGTGAAGAAATCTACGAGGCATCGGTTCACTGCCCCGTTTCGGGCGGCTCTTCGCCAAAGTCGTGATTCTGCCCAGGGACCCGGAACCCTTCGACGTCGGTATCGATAAAGGCACCGAACGCCGAGAACCAAGTGTAGTTCTGGAAAAACCGAGTCGCTTGAGCCGATGGGATACGACGCACGAGGCGCCCTTCACTATCCCAAACAGACAACCCCAACTGCGCGCGGCCCGTGATCGTCGTCGACTTGTAGATCGAGATATCGATGCTCCACGTCAACCCCGGCACCACGAGCGGCAGCCCCAACAAGAACGATTCAGCGTCGCTGCCGGCGTAGTCGACCGTCGCTTCCAGCAGCACTGTGCTGTCGCTGTTGCGACGTACTTCGAAACCGCTGTCGAGGAGGTGCGACTCCAACGCACCGCGCACGCTTTCGCGATCGCTGTGTTCGGGTGCACGTACGGCGAGGGAATACTGCAGCGATCGCTCGAGCTGCTCGAGGTCGAGCTTGGCAACTGCGGCCGTGATCGCCGAGGAAGTGACCTGTTGTTCGAGCGCAGAACGTGCGCGAACATCCTTTAAGGGTGCAAAGCACCCACCCACCGCCAACAGGGTGGCGGCGCAAGCGAGTCGAATCGGCATAGGGACCTCATGCGCGTTCGGGAAGCGAGACGCGGGGAGGATAGCGCATTGGACCCGGTCGTTCCAAGCGATTCACTCACCTGAGGTTGCCGTATTTTCTCTCGTCGCTGGGGCAACCCAGCCGAAAGCCAAATTCTTGACTCGCGCCGCACGAGAGCCGAAGCCCCGAGGCCGGCTGGCAAGGGGACAAAGAGCGAAGGAGAGAGGCAGTCGAGTTGCGAGCAGCCTCTCGCGACACTATGGCGTCGGCGGGAGCCCCGTGCCTTGCACGTTGCCGTCGGCGTCGAGCCATGCGTCCAGCACGATCCCCGTGACGGGGTTCGTCAGCTTGTCGATCAGCGTCGCGCCCAGCGGGCCGGAGAGGCCTGGAGTGATTGCGCCATCGCGCAGCGCCGGGCCGACGGCTGGATCCAAGAACGGGTGGTTCCCCGAGCTCGTCTCCTGGCCACTGGGCAACACCATGCGGTCCAGCGCGAAGAAGACGTTAGCGGGGTCGAAGTTGTCGGCTGGCGCGTTGCCGTCGCATCCCACGCGATCCTCGTTGTCGTCGAGCGGGTTCACTGCACAGCCGTTCTCGTCGAAAAGGAACAGACCCGACCCCAGCCCCGCGACCATGTGCACCCACAGCGGTGAGTTCAGCTGGTTGCCGGGGTTCTTGCCGATGTGATCGCGCAACAAGTTGAAGTCGAGTGCGCCAAAGTTGTCCGCCGCCATGGCCGTGCGGAACGAGTCGTACTCGGTGCCAAAGTTCGTGATCGCGGTCGTTGTGAGGTGGCACGACACACAGTACCGAGGTCCCTCGTTCGTCGCGGAAACCTTGCCGCGGATCGAGTGCGGCATCATCACGTTGTGCGACAGGGACGGATGCCCCGCTGCAGGGTTATTGCCGTGCCCATTGCGGTCGGAGAACGCAAAGATCTGCGAGTCCACACCATTGCGGTCTCTGTACTGAAAGAACATCTCGGTGTTGGGGCTCATCGGCGCGACCTTACCATGCGCGTCTACGCCGAGCTGGAACGGTACCGGACTCTGGTAGACGAAATCGGCGTTGGCCTGACGGAAGACGATGCGTTCCCCGGTGATGTTGCTGAAGTTGTTCCCATTGTTGTACTCGCCACCCAAGTGACAGCCGATGCAACTATTCGTCCACGAAGCATGGCACGCAACACAGCTCACGTTGTCACCATGGCTGAACCCTGGAGTAACGCCGCCACTCTGTTGCGGCCCCAAACCGGTGTTCGCGTTGCCATCGGCACGCCCCATTGCGAACGATCCGGCAGCACTGTAGATCAGATCGCCCTTCAGCGGATCTACCTTGCCCGAATCGACCACGACATCCCGGGTCTGTTTGACGTAGTGCTTGTTGCCGGTCAGGCGACTGTACAGAAACAGCTCACCGTCTTCGACGACCACATGACGCATGGGGTTGCCAGCCGCGTCGACAGCGGCCAGCACTGCGTTGCCGTTGTAGTCCGTCGCAGCGACCCTGGTCGCATAGTTCTCGGCGTCACCATGGCAGCTTTCACAACGCACGGCGACGGCTTGCTCCTGGCGACTGAATATCTGCGTCGAGTTCGGATCACCGACGGTGCCCCCGTGCAGATCGTGGCTGCCGTGACAGTCGATACAGCCCAGGCCAGCTTCATAGTGCACGTCAGGTGGCGTGTCGTCGCGACCATCACCATCGTAGTCCTCGGTCAAGAGGTACTGATTCGCGTTGCGGCCGTTGAACGTGTGGTTGTTGACGACTGGGTCGAACAGTCGTGGGTCGTTTGCCGTGTTCTGGTAGGACACTGGGTCCGCAGGGTACTGATGGCCGCGACGAACGTCTTGGTTCTGATCGAGACGGATCCCCCAGTACTGCATCACCGTACGGTTCGAGCCTTGGTGACAACCCGCGCACGCGTAGTCGTCGATTCCTTGCACGACCTCGCCCGACACCAACGTGCGGGCGACACTGCGAATCATGTGACGCTTCACGTGCGGGCGCTCGGGTTCATCGATGTCGTCGGGATCAGCCGGCTCGAGCTTGTTGATCTGCGGGTCGGTGCCCGTGTAACGCCCATCGAGGCTGTACTGCATGTGACAGGACGTACAACCCGACGAACGGTAGTCGCCGTAGCGGTTGTTGGCTCCCGCGCTGCCCAAGTGGCAGTCGCCGCAAGTGAAGGCAACCTGCTCGTGGAACAGGTTCGCAAGTGGCGAATCGGTAACGACCGTATTGTCGGCGTTCAAGTACAACGGCAGGTTCGCCGCGTCATACAGCGGATTCTGAAAGATGTCGTCGGGTCCGTTGGCGTTGCGCACGCTGTAGACCGGAAACTCCATTAACTCTTCGACAGCACCCACTGCCATCGGATTGAAGGCGTAGTTCAAGTCGATGATTGCGCGAAACGCCAGGTCCGCGGCAGTGTCCTCGTAGAGCCCTTGGTTGGCCGGAAACGAGTTCTCGGCGCCGATCGCGTACTTGGCTCCGGAAAAGATCCCTGTCTGGGTCGCAAGCGGACTCTTGGCGACGCATTCAGCGTGCGACATGTGGCACTGGCCACAGCCGTTGCCTTGAGTTGCGACGCGGAGATCTCCGGGATTGATGAACTGCAGGTAATCGAGGGCCGTGTAGGTCACGCCGTCGACGTCGTAGTCAGCGTACTTGTCGATCCCCGTCAACGTCAGTCGGTTGAAGTAGGCCTCGGCATCGTTTTCTTGTTGTTGGCGATCACCAATCTCTGGCGGTGGCGGCACGTGAGCCCCGTCGGCGGTCTGGATGTTCGGATTGCCGCCGTGGCACGTCGTGCACTTCAGCGTCCCGCCGCCAGTGAATGGGTGCGGGTTCTCCAGCCCAGAACCAGCGTAGTCGTCGTGCAGCGAACCGTTGTGACAACGCATACAAGACTCGGCGGTGGCAGCGATCTCGGTGCTGCCACTGCTACTGCCGCCGCTATTGCACGAAACCAGTGCAAGCAGCAGCAATAGGATGTGGATCTGAGTCAGTCTATGCATCGGGTGCCTCCACCGGAACGGTGCAACAACCACGCCGGTACTCACGCCCCACCGCATGACAGCGTAAGAAGTATTCTTCACAGGAGTTGCGTCATGAAGGCACGCTATCGGAAGAATCCACAGCGACCCTGGTCGGGCAAAACGCCCGGGCGAGATGGACCAGCCGAGAATGTCGCAGCTACCAGCGGTAGGTCAGAGCAACGTCGATCAACAAGCGTCCGTCGTCTTCGGTGAAGCCGTAGGAAACTCCTCCCGAGAACGACCACGGCTGCGCCGGCAACCAATGACCGCGCAGCCCGACGTCAGCAAAGAAGAAGTCGTCGCTGTCGAGATCGAACTCAGCTACTCGAAACGACACAGATGGTTGCAGAGCGATCTCGCCGCTAGCGTAGGGGAGAAACGCCGAAACGCGTCCGCCATAGCCTTGCAAGTCGGTACCCTCCAGGTTGTAGAGCTGCAACCGCGCGGTCCCCGAAGGCATACCGGGCAAACCTCGCCGCGTCAGACCCAACGCCCAGCGCAACGCATCGGATCCATCATCGGAATTCGTATAGGAGACCTCTTCGTCGATTTCGTACTTGTCCGACAAACGCTGCGCAGCACCGATCCAGCCGCGCCAGTACCCTTGGTCGAAGTAGGCATCTTCTTGAAGCACGAGTGCGGGTACATCGTCGCGCTCGGCATCGGAGTCGGTCAGCTCGAAACGGTCGACACCACCACGCCACGTCCACGGGCCATCTCGGTAGGTCGTGTTCAAGTTGAGACGCGTGATTTCGACGATCTTGCGCGTGTCGTTCTTCCCCGAGTCGAAGTCGACTTCGGAACTCGAGTACAAGGTCCAAGGGCCACTGTCGAGACGTTGATCGACCAGTAGCGCCATGCGATCCATGTGCCCGTCGAAGACCGAGGCCAGGAAGCCTGCGGTCCCGGTGTAGTAGTCGACGCCGGGAGCACCAGCTGCGTAGCTGACGTACGGAGCAACGGTAGGCTCGTCGACAGAGAACTCGAGTCGGCCCCGACGTGGCTTCAGCCCACCGGCAACACCAACGCGCCAATGATCGTCCAAGATCTTCTCGCCGACCACCCCGTCGAGGTAACCCACCGACGGCAGCGCTGTGGGTATGAAGCGTCCGACACGGAGCGTGCTCTCGTCATCGAAACGACGCGACAGAGACAAATGATAGACCTCGGGACGCAGCTCTTGGTAGCCACTCGTGCCCGCGAGCGCATCGCCGCCACGATAGTGCAAATCTCCGGACCACTCCAAACTCCACGGCGTCCCATCGAGACGATCCCATTTGCCACGAGTGCGAATCTGCGTGCGGTGGAAATCGAGATCGCCTTCTTGCGTCACCTGGAACAGCTGACGAAACGTGATCCGACCGGAAATGATGTCGCGAGTGTCGCTCGCAACGCCTTGCTGCATCGCGGGTGGGACCAACAGCGGCACGAAACCGTCATCGCGTTCTGTGCCGTTACGATCGATTAGCGTCGTCGACCGCGACGCTGTTGGTGGAGTGACCTTGATGCCGTCGACGACAATCGTGATTCGCTCCCCGACAGCTACGTTGCGGAAGCGCTCCCCGGTGGAGCGCAAGAACGCGGAATCGCTGGCCACCGTCACGACCTCGACCGCAACACGGTCTTGCCCAGCGACATCTCGCCCCAGTTCGATCCAACCGACTTGTCCAACCGCGAGTCCACCGCTACTGCCGACGTCAATGTAGATTCCCTCGGACGTTTGATAGCGTACGGTCGCCTCGACTGCGACCGCTGCCGCTGCCGCACTGTCCCCCGCGTCATCGCCATTCTCGTCGCTGGGCGCATCCAGTTGCTGCGCGCCTCCGGCAGCAGGCACAGCCGGAGTTCCCAGCAGCGCAACTGCGACCGCAGTCCACGCAAGAACAGCTCTTGGATGTAGGCGCCACTGCGTCATGGTGCTTCCTGCCTACGGAGTCCAGGCGTTGATGTTGTGGCAAAGCTCACACGTGGTCGGGAAGTTCAGAGCCACGTGGTTCGGAGCAGCGGTGTAGTCGTTCTGATGGCACGAGAAGCAGTCGTTCGGAATTGCCACGAACTGCTCGTTCGGATGGCACTGCCCGCACGCCAACCCCGCGTGCCCACCCACGAGCGGGAAGAAGTCGTGATTGATCTGGGCCCCAGCCCACGCTGCGGGGGTGTGGCAATCTTCGCAGCCCGTGACCCACCCGTTGATGACATGGTTCGGGGACGCCTGCGAAGCCTCCGTTTGGTGGCACAGGTGGCATTCGACGGGGGCACCACGATAGTCACCAACGGTGGCTCGCTGGTGGCAGGACTCACACGTCGTCAACGCATGCGAGGCGATCAGCGGGAAACGAGTGTTGGCATGATCGGCAATCGCACCGATCGGCTCCCAGTGCACTTCGTTGTGGCAGCGTTCGCAGTCGATCCCCAACGTACTCTTGTGCGGATCGACGTGGCAGCCGCCGCAGCCGCGCTCGACATAGCCTTGGACCGGACCGCGGTCGTTGTGGCAGCGCAGACATGCCGCCCCGTCATGGGCGCCGGTCAGTGCGTAGCCAGTCTCCTCAGCATGATCGAAGGTAAAGTCCTCGCGCAGCTCTTGCCAATCGGCGGAAATGTGGCACGTACTGCAATCGCCCGGGAACGTGTGGTGAGGCACCATCGGTCCCCACTTCTCGTTCCAGCGGTGACGCGGCGTCAGCTGCGTCGCGACCCCAACGCAACCGGCCAACGTCACGACCGTCAACAAGATCAGGAGTGGTCGACTGGTCTGTATCGGCGCCGAGGGCTGCCGCACAGATCGCTTGTTAGCGGATCTCATGGCAGTCACTGCACTCCTGTCCCAGCGGCTTGTACTGCACGACAGAGCTGCCATCGGCGAGCCGCACAGGCTGGTGGCAACTCGCACAAGGCACGCCAGAGTGGTTTCCTTCGAGTGGGAAGCTCGTATCGCGATCGTGGTCGAACGTGATGTCACTCCACTCTTCCGCCGATGTATGACACACATCGCAACTCTCGCGCTCTGCGAACTGCCCACGGTGGACGTCGCGGTGACACGAGGCACAATCGGTCGGCGTGTTCTCGTACTGGCGAGCTATCAGCTGACCCGTTCGGGTTGGTGGGAGCGCGCGAATGTGACAGCTGTCACAGGCAGCGCGCGCGTGCGCACCTTGTAGCTTGAAGTTGGTACGCTCGCTGTGAGCGAAGTGCGGCAAGTGAAAGCTGTCGAGCGTTTCGGTGTGGCACGACTCGCAGCCATCACTGTGAATCTCTTCTTGGAACTGGCCGGCGTGCGGATCGTCATGGCACGAGGCACAGTTCTCCGGGATCCCGACCAACATGCGGATGTTGGAGATCGAGTTGATCGGATGGCAATCGGTGCACGGCACGGCTTTGTGGGCACCGGTCAGCGGGAACACGGTCTCGTGGTCGGCAATGCCAAAGCCCGTCGGGGTAAAGTGCTCGCGCTCGTGACAGTCGATGCAGTTCGGACGGCGGCTGCCAAACTGCCCCCGGTGCACGTCCTCGTGGCACCCTTGGCAGCTGTCAGGCTGTCGATCGTAGCCTGGCAGCTGCGGGTCGAGGTGTCGCTCCGCAAACGGTAGCGACGGTTCGTGACACTGGCGGCACTCGACGTTGTCGTGCGGCTTGTTCAGCGGAAATCCGACAATCGCGTGGCGCTCTGGCGTCATGGACGTCAAAGCTCTGCCCCAACTCAAATCTGTACCAGAGTGACACTGATCACAGGCGTCGTCGATGATCTTGTGCGGGGACTCATGGCAGTCTGCACACGTTTTTCCGTGCGTTATGTGAAACGGGAACGGCAACTCGCGGCGAGTGCTCTCCGGCGATGGAATGCGGTGGCAATCGTCGCAGCTCAAGTTTCTGTGCCCGCCTTCGAGCGGGAGATGGCCGTGATCGAAGGCGACTGTTGGGTGAAACGCATCTTGACCGTGACAAGCACCACAGTCGTCGATCAAGCCGCCGGCGTGGGGGTCATCGTGGCACTCGCCACAGTCTTGACTTAGACCCAAGAAGGTCTTGTCTCGCTGCAGCGCCGGGAAGTCGGGCAGCGCAAACGGTTCGCGCTGGGTGCCCGCATGACACTCGGTACAATCCAACGTGTCGTGTTTGCCGTGGAGCCTGAACTCGACGTGAGGGTGCGAGAAGCGCTCAGCTTCCGACTCTGGCCACGACAGCTTGCTGACCAACGGAAACGCACTGCCGTTGTGCTCGGCGTGACAGCCAACGCACTCCGTCGGCTTGCCTGCCAGCAGATGCGCGTGGTAGCCCTGGTTGTCTGCGAGCTGGCCAGCAATTTCGACGTGGCACGACAGGCAGCCGTCCGACAGCGACGAGCCCGTGTGACACTGATTGCAGCCGCCAACGGTGTTGAGCTCGTGAACTTGCGCGTGAGCATCCGCCAAGCCCCCTGGCAGCGGGGCTGACAGGAAAAGCATCCACACGACAATCGAAATCAACACGATGCCGACGATTAGCGGCGTACGGGGATTCAAAATGATGTACTTCAGCATCAGCCACGCCCTCCGAGAATCCAGAGGCCGCCGTAGTGGATCGCCACGCCGATGTGAAACGTAACCGCCGCAAACATCGTCACGACGAGCCAGCGGTGGAAGAACCGCCAGACGCCAAGAATCGCGCGCAAGTGCCGATAGCGCGCGATCCACTGCCGTTCATGGCAGAGACGACGCGCGAGGATCAGGACGCTCTGCGCTTGTACACTCAGATCGCGGCGGCCACGTAGACTGCTACGCATGTGCTGCAGCAACTGGCGACTCGCCGGGTCTCCGAACAGTAAGCCACGGAGCGGACCCAGCAGCCACGCAAGCCGTCCCTGCTGCGCCGCGGCCGGCTCCACGTCGCCCAACTCAGCGGTCGAGACACCGAGTTGCTCGAGCTTTTGACGGTAAACGCCCAGTCGACGACGCACTTCTTCATCGTCGAGCTCTGCGCCGTCGAGATCCTTCGGGACGCGGGACAAGATGTAGCGCCCCAGAACTCCGCTGCCGACGACAACGAGCATCGACAGGAACGCCAGGCCCGCCAGCGCACTCCGGGGGACGATCCCGGCGTGAAACAGAATCAACGCGGGACCAATGATGCCTGTGAGCACATGAAAACGCATCCATCCGCGAACCGCCTGTGCGCTGCGCCCGGGAGCATTGCGTCGCAGCAGATAGAACATGCTGACACAGATCGTTGCTGTCCCAACGATTCCCAACGATAGTCCGAGGACACCCGACGGTCGCAGCACTTCATGCAGCTCATGGAAGGGGCGACGACTGGCAGACAGCGTGTAGTACGACCAGCCTGCAACCAACAGCACTAGCAACGCCGCGCCAATTGCCCAACAAGCAGCGACGCAAGCCGCCCCCACCGGGATCGCCGTACCTTTGAGTTCGTCGACGAGCTCGGCATCGATGCGCCGCCCCACGGCGCTGTCTGGAGCGGCACGCTTCGGCCGGGGCTGCGTCGGTTGGACGCCTGCAGTCCCTTTCGCGGCGGGAGGAGTGAGGCCGGCTGCGTCGACTGCTGCAGTCACGACTGCCGGCGTAGGCGCGGCAGCCCCCGCCAACTGGGGCGCATTCTTTAGCGCTGCATGCGGCGCCGCCGGGGTCGCCGGGGCCGCCGGGGCCGCTGGGGCCGCCGGGGCCGCCGGGGCCGCCGGGGTCGCATTCGCTGACTCTTCTTCCGACCGCTGGGGACCAGGCGCCACGAGGTCGTCGATCGAACCATCGATAATGACGAGAGGACAGTCCTCGTCGTCAAGATCCAGGCGCAGATCGTCAGTGGGCTCGGTTGGATTCATGGCTTAACTCGGCACGGCCCCCACTGCCTGCAGACGCTGCTGACCGGCAATCTCGATGCCGATCGAGCGCAGCAGTGGATGCGGCGTCTCGCCACCGATCAGAGCGAACACATAATCGCTCTGCAAAGGTGGGAGTTCGCTACTGGCGCCATCGATTTCTTGGTGCAAGAAGACCACGCCTGGCTCGATCCGCTGGACTGTCGACGAGAACAGCACTTGGATCTTGCCGCTGGCGGTCAGCTCTTCTATGCGCGATTGATTGCGCGACTTCAGCCGGAAGAACGCAGGTTTTCGATACGACAAAGTGACTGTGTTGGATCCCTGCTCGGCGAGGGCAACCGCTGCTTCAACGGCGCTGTCGCCACCACCGACGACGAGGACTTGTTCCTGCTGAAAGCTGGCCGCTTCCACAAGCTGATAGAGGACGCGCTCGGACTCTTCACCGGGAACATCAAGCTTGCGCGGGGTGCCCCGCCGGCCGATCGCCAGAAGCACTCGCCGCGCGTGCACTTCCCCGACGCTGGTGGTCGCTGTGAAACCACCACTGTGGGGTCGCAGTCCCGTCAGTTCGACCCGCGCCCGTACCGGTAGCTGATAGCGAGCGATCAGTTGTTCCCAGAACGCGATCAGCTCTTCTTTGAGAAACTCGTCGCGGTTCACGACGCCGAACAACGGCAGCTCCAGGCGCCCCGTCAACGTCAGCTTCCGGCGCGGGTACTTCCGTACCGTACCGCCGATGTCGTCGCGATCGATCACAGCATGGCGCAGGCCCAGCTCGGCAGCACGCAGCGAGGCCGCGATGCCAGCCGGCCCCGCACCGACGATCAGTAGATCCAGCGCGTCCGTTCCTCGGCTCTGCCCTCGCAGCTCGGAGGCGATCGTCGTGACGGCTTGTACGCCTTGCCGCGTCGCGTTGCGGATCAACGAGAACCCGCCCAGCTCCCCGGCGATGTAAACCCCGCCAACCGATGATTCGAGCTTCTCCGAGACATGGGGTACACCGATGCGTTCGGCAACATCCCCGAGGCCAACCTGGATCGCCGCAACCGGACAGGCATCCGCACAACGACCATGGCCTACGCAACGCGATCCGTGGACGACCTTCGCAACGCCATCGACGAGCGCCAGGACCCCCTCCTCCGGGCAGGCTGCGACGCAGCTGCCACAGCCGATGCAGGCGGCCAAGTTGACTTGTGGGTGCTGGGCAATGGGCAGCTCGCTCCCCGTGCGTCGTGCCTCCGCTAGGTCGGCGTCGATCTGCGAACGTTGCAGCTCGAGGATACGCCGCTGCCAGCTCCCCAGCAGGATCAACACGACCACGAGCAGGGCTGCGGCCGCAGCAACCAACGTTAGATTCACGATTGTCTCCCCTTCGACCCCCTCCGTGTCGACTTCCGCTTCGGAAGTCTTCGCGGACACAACCCAGACTTTCACGCAAGTGGTGTTCCTGCCGGCGCGATGCTGCCAAGAACGCACACGTAGCTTCGGAGAGTGAACCCAGTCACTGGGGTGGGAGCTTGACCCGGCAAGAATTGCCGACGAGGGCGGAAGCGGGGGGTGCTGGGTACCCGGTTCTCGCCGCTGCAAGTTCCGAGAACAGCGAGAGCTGCCGCCGCTACCCGGAGCGACCTCGAGCCTCAACCCAAGCGCGCCCGATCACCGAGGTGCCGTCGTCGTCGCGAAGGACTCTTGCCCCCAGTAGGTGGCGCTGTCGGCGACGTCTGCCAGGGGCAACCATTTCACGTGACCATCGACGAACAGCACGCAACAACCGCCACGATGGCGACCGTGTGGTCGCGATGACAGCGTCGGTTCACCCATGCCTGGAATCTCTGAGTCGCTCCCCCAGCGCGTCACGTGACCTTCGCGATCGATCTCCGGCAGAAGTGGTGGATCTACCGTGAATGCATGATTCCCGAGCGCTCTCGAAGATGGGCGGCGCGGCGGTCGATACGGTTGCTCGCTACCCGTACCGGCGCTATCGGTCAGCAGCAGCGTGCGTGCGGGGTTCCAGATCTCACTACGGCGCACAGGAAAGCGGCGGTGCAGCGGCTCGCCAGCGCCGTTGGTTGCGACGACCCGCGCATCGCCGAGCAGCTGATGGTTGTAGCCGTAGGCGCAGTTACGCCCGACCTCCCACGCGTCCGCCTGCGGGCAACGCAAGACATCAGGGAAGACACTCTGATCGCGATCGTCAGCAGAAGGCAGCACCAGTCCGGGACGCCCTTGTGCGCTGTTCCATGCTGCTGGTGGCGCCCCCAGATAGGGTGCTATCGCATGGTACCAGCGTTTGCGCGCCACGACCTTCCCGGCTTCATCGCGCACTGCGAGCTCTGCAGCGGGAAAGTGCCCGTGATCCGCAACATACTCAGAGAAGGCCTGCCCCAGCTGCCGCAAGTTCGATAGACAGACCGCACGGTCTGCGCGTTCGAGGGCACCTCGCATCGCCGGCAACGCCAGCGCCGTCAAGACAGCCACGATCGAGATCGCGACCAGCAGTTCGACCAATGTGAATCCTAGGGGCGCCCTTTGTACAGATCGCACAGATGCAACGCGTGGCGTACTGTGTGCGAGCGTTGTGTAGGGCCCGAAGATGAAGCGGCTTCCGAACTGATCGCTGACCCCAGGCCGATAGGCGCTGCCGCGCGCCATCTGTGCGATCAACACGGCCGCCGGACACTGCCCGCGGAGCTCGCTCCGGGGGCTGAAGTTCCAGAGGTCGATCCACTCGGCTTCGGCCGCGCGCAAGAAGCGCTGTGCGTTGCGCCCTCGCAGACACTCGAGGTGTCGCAACTCCTCTGGCGCCGAGACCGTCGTTACCAACTGCTGCAGCTCGACCGCTGTCTTTGCGACATCGTAGTACCGCGCCAGAGACGCCACGTCCGCCAATGCCACGGATTCGTGTGCAGCCCACGCCAAGCGTGCGTTCTTGGCCGCGTGATGGCGACACACGAGGTCTCTCCGAGCCTTGCTGCGCTCCCGGGCCGCGAGCTTCTGCATCAACAGACTCCTCTCTTCTCTTGTTTCGGTACTCACTGGCATGCGGAGCTGCAACGTCGCAGCCAACCGGCGCGGTCGAACATGCATCCGCAGTACCAACGAGAGAGCGCAGTGAACGGCGGTACAGAAACGATGCGCGTACCACATCCGGACGAGCAAGCCGTACGCGGACGCTCGAAGTTGCGCTCCATGCTTGCTATCCTCGGCGCGCCATCTCGAGCCCTGCGTTTCGGCATAGCGGGCAAGACAAGGAGTGAGTGCGCGTGGCTAAGAAACGATCGACGAGGAAGACGTCTGGCGACGGTTGGTCGCTACGCTCTGGCGCTGATGAGCTGCCACTCGACAAAGTGCGCGTGTCGGTGGCACCGGGCGAACAGCACGCGCGAGTCCACCTCGACAAACGCGCCAAGGGCAAAGTCGTCACGGTCATCGAGGATCTGGTACTCACGGACGGGGACTTGAAGCAACTGGGGAAGGCGCTGAAGAACGCTTGTGGCACAGGCGGCACGATCCGCCCCGGCGCCGTCGAGCTGCAAGGGGATTGTCGCGAGCGAGCGTTGTCGTGGCTCAATGCGAACGGTTGGGGTGTGCGGAGTTAGATCGTGGCCTGCTATTGGCCTTCGATCGTGAGGCGATTGCGCCCCATCTCCTTTGAGGCGTACAGCGCACGGTCGGCGCGTTCGATCCAGAGATTGCTGGGATCACCCAGGTTCAGCCCAGCCATCCCCAACGAGATCGTCACCGCGACGGGCTTGTCCTCGTGCGTGAATGGGAGCTCGCGCACTTCAGAGAGTAGCTGCTCAGCCAACAACCTCGTGTCTTCTAGGCGGGCCGGAGTAATGATGATGAACTCTTCGCCGCCGTAGCGAGCCACAAAGTCTTGATCCCCGGAGAAGACACGCCCCATACAGGCAGCGACCTCGCGAATCACCTCGTCTCCGAACTGATGTCCGTAGACGTCATTGCAGGACTTGAAGTGATCGATATCGCCAAGGATCAAAGTGTAGGGACTGCCCTCGGTGTTGCCGCGCTGCAGGGCCTCTTCAACGTATTTGTCGAAGCTCGCGCGGTTGTAGAGCCCTGTGAGGCCATCGCGTTCGGCAGTTAGCTTCGCTTCCACCAACTCCGACTGCAGCGCCTCAACCTGCTTGGCGAGTGTCTGCAGCTGCGCGTCCTGCCGCTCCTTCTTGGCTTCCAGCACGCTGTTGAGCTGCTGCACGGCAGAGAAGACTTCCGCCTTCAATTCGTCGCCAGTCTTGACGTTGGCATTCTCGCGGAGATCGGAGAGCCTCTCGCGCAGCTCGGTATCTGAGTCCTGTTCGCAGTGCAGCGCGTCCGAGAAATCATGGAGCAACGAGAAAGCGAGCTCTTGGTACTCGTCGATGTTCTTGACGACGTACTGCCGCTCGCGACCTCTCTCGGCAGCTACGAAGTCACGGACACCCGGCCAATCCAACCAGTTCTGGTCGAGATCTTCGCGGGAAGGAGAGCCAGCCCCGTCGAGGATGTGTGCGATCCAACGCGCGCACATCTCTTCCAGAACATCTTTGCTTCGATCAGCGATGTCGAAGCTGTGCTTGCCGAACTCCTGCAAGATCGCGGCGACAGTTTGGGTCGCCTGGTCGGTCTTTCGGGTCGGTTTTTCGGCTGGTTTTCCGCGGGCCACTCGAGTTTCCTTCGTGCTAGACAACTCTGTCTTCGGCCGAAAACGGCAGAGCCCTGCAGAGCCACCTGGGGGGAAATCTCAACTCGCACCGCAGCCGTCGCTTAAGAATGCAGCACCAAAGCAGCTGTTCCGATAACGTGAGACCCTCTCGCGAAGTCGGGTGTCATCAGCGCTCGCCACCTTCGATGCGACGGACCCGCTCGTCGATGTCCATCAAGAGCTTCAAGATCAGCACATGCGTGTGCTTCGCGTCGATCCCGACGGGACTCTGATCCGATTCGATCATCGCCGCGATGCGGTCGTACTCCTCTTTGGGGATGTCCATGACTTCCCTCCTTTCTCGGTTGTCGTTCGTCACGGTAGAGACCACTCGTCCTGGTCGCGCGACAGCTCGTGGACCACAACGACATCTTGCTCGTCGATGGCGCGGTAGAGGTGCGGCATCGGCGTCGCACGCCCCAGTACGGGCTCCCAGCGCAGGTCGTCTTGGATGCGTTGCTCATCGAGCTGCACCAACACGAGCTTTTGCGCGTGCGAGAAGTGCCGGCTCAAGGTCTCGGGCAGCTGCTCACGCGTCGATAGATGCACGAACCCCTCGGCTGCGAGAGACGCGGGCTGGTAACCAGAGTGCCACAGTTGCGCTTCGACGATGTGATACAGCATGCTCCCCAAACCTTCCCAAGAGCCGCCTTCCCAAGAGCGTGGCCTTCGCGGCCCCTCGACGGCCACCGGCATAGTAGCAGCAAAGTGAGCAAGAATCGGGTGGGCACGTCGACGACCGCGGCGTACCTTACGCGTCATGACTGACTACGAGCGCGTCGCGCAGATCCTCCACTATCTCGACGAACACCACGCCGAGACCCCCGACCTCGCCGCCATTGCGCGACAGGCGAAACTGAGCCCAGCCCACTTTCACCGGCTCTTCGCTCGCTGGGCAGCAACAACCCCGAAGCGGTTCCTCCAGAGCATCACGGTGCGCCACGCCAAGGAACTCCTGCGCCGTGGAGCCAGCGTTCTGGAAACGGCCTACGACGTGGGCCTCAGCAGTCCAGGGCGTCTGCACGACTTGACGATCACATTCGAAGCGGCCTCCCCCGGTGAGCTCAAATCGGGTGGCGGGGGCTGGACGCTGCAGGCGGGTTTTGCCGAAACGACCTTTGGGACGGCCCTGATCGCGTCCGGTCCTCGCGGCATCTGCCACCTATCTTTCTGCGACGCCTCAGCGACAGAGGCACGAGGCCGCGCCGCCCTGGCTGATCAATGGCCTGCCGCAACGGTTGCTTGGGACGCTCGTTTCGCAACGCAGCTCGCCGCACAGATCTTCATGCAGGAGTCACCCGTGCAGGAATCACCCGAGACGCAAGCTGCCCCTCGCCGTGCTGGCGAGGCAGCAACACCGGCGCCGCTCAAGGCGTTCGTGCGCGGCTCCGCGTTTCAGCTGCGCGTTTGGCGGGCTCTTCTCGAAATCCCCGAGGGGGCACTGACGAGCTACGGTGCCTTGGCGACAGCCATCGGCGAAGCCGGCGCGGCGCGCGCGGTGGGTTCCGCCGTCGGCAAGAACCCGCTCGGCTACCTGATTCCGTGTCACCGCGTCATCCGTCGAACCGGAGCCATCGGAGAGTACCGCTGGGGAGCCGACCGCAAACGCGCGATGCTGGCCCGCGAAAGCGCCGGATCGCTACGGGAACCCATCGTGCCTACAGCCGCCGAATCCGCAGACTCCGATAGCGTACGGGATCGCCGTGATCCTGCAGAACGATCGCGCCCTCTGTCTCACGGGCGAATCGATCGAAGTCGACGAACTTAGAATTCGCAAAACGATCGCGCCAGTCTGCCGATCCGATCGTCGCTTGCACGACACGAACACCGTTGAGCCAGTGTTCGATCTGCTTCCCACGCACGACGATCCGCGCGCGGTTGAACAAGCCGGCGCTACGCGCGACATGAGCGCTTGGCGGATACAACGCATAGCAGGCGGCAGCCGACGTTACCCTGCGTCGACCGTCCGGATGCCGTGCGTCATCTAGAATCTGGTACTCCGGTCCCGTGGCCCAAGGAGGACCCGCCGTCTCGTCGACGCGATAGAAGATCCCGCTGTTGCCGCCATCGGCCACGGCCCACTCGAATCGAAGCTCGAAGTCGTCGAACTTCGCAACCGTCATGAGATCGCCACCGTCGCCTACTGACGGATCGAAGCGCAGCTCACCATCGACGACACTCCACCCCAGCGGCACCGTCTGCTGCCCATAGCCGCGAAAGCCGGTCAACGAGCTGCCGTCGAAGAGGAGTCGAAAGCCTTGCGCCGTCTCTTCCGCAGTCAATTGATTCGGGGTGACGCGATGTGGATTGGGCAGCACCGTCCCGCGCGCGTCCGTCGGAATCTTGTTGATTGTCATCCAGCTCTCTGTCGTCCACAGCGAGCTACCGACATCGCTGACGAACGCGCCGCCAAGATGCACATAGACGCACCGCTGCGGCTGCATTCCGGGCACCTCGAGAAACACACGCATGCGATCCTCGGAAACGCTCGCCGACAGCACTTGGAGTACTCGTTCGTCGATCTTCGGGCCGCCATACTCGCGCGTCGGGCGATAGGTCCAATCGTGCAGCTCGTAGTCGATCGGATCCCAGCCGAGTCCTACGGCCAACGGCTCTGTGAACTCGAGCTCGACGCCGTTGGCGAGCACACGCGCAGACAGCATCTCGAACACGGGTAGTTCGTTGTAGTTCAGTCGCTGCAAACCATAACGAAGCTTGCGATCTTGCCCCCAGTTGCCAGTCGAACCGATCCCTCCGACATAGATTGCCCCATCGGGCCCATAAGCAATTCGGTTCACGCCAGCTTCAAGCCCCTGGCTGAAGCGAAACACCGCGCCCTGCACGACACCATCGACGATGTCGAGGCACGTGCGCTTCAGGCCACCATGCGTCACGTCGCCGTGCACGATCTGACCGGCATAAGGACCATCGCGCAGCAGCAGCGGTTGCGACGGTGAGTTGCCGATCTCGCCTTGCGGCAACCAAACAATCGGCGGAGTGTCTTCGAGATCGGCGGTCCCATCAGGATCGACGCTGCGGTTGCCGTAGAACGCCCCCGCGCGGGCATGCACGAGCTTCGAGGACGGCAGCCAGTCTCCCTGGTTGTCGGTAACCAGCACCATCCCATCCGGCCCTAGCCCGACACCGTTCGGGGTTCGAAAACCGGCGGCGGCAAACGTGTACTTGCCGTCGAGTGTGATGCGAATCGCCCGTCCACGATCGGGATCTTGCGGCGATGAGCTCGCTCCGCCCGGTTCGATCGCAGTCGCGAGCGTCGCCCAGAACGCTTCGCCATCGTGAACGAGACCGAACGCGAACTCGTGAAAGTTCGGAGTCACTCCCCAACCGTTGGCGATGCAGCGGTACTCGTCGATCACGTCGTCGCCGTCATGATCGATCAGTTCGGTCAGTTCCTGCTTCTGCAGCACGAAGACCCGTCCGTCGTGGACGGCCAGCCCCAACGGTTCGGCCAGACCTGTTGCGATGCGCTTCGCCCAAATGCGATTCGGATTGCCGGTCGTATGCCCGTCGAGCACCCAAACGTCGCCCCGCGGATCCCAACTACAGACCAGCATACGACCGTCGGGGAGGAAGTCGATGCCGCCGACTCGCGGACGAAACCCTTCCGGTCGCGCCGGCGTCAGCGTATACGACGGGTGTACATCGACGAGCGGCACGCCGTCTCCCGGGGTCAGGCGCAGTCGCGGCTCCAACACTCGTTTCACCCCGGGACTCGTCACACGCACGCCGCCAACACGGCAGCGCAGCTCGCCAGCTGGGATCACGCTGAACGCCGTCTCCCCAGGGCGCTGCCATTCGAGCCGCAGCTGACGCGGTCCACCGTCTTGGAAGTAGCGCAACAGCAGGCGGTGCTCACCTGCCCCCAGCTCGAGCTCACCGTTGCTGGTACCCACCTCGCTGACATCGGCAACGGGGCGATTGTCGATCCATAGTCGCGCGCCATCGTCAGCGGTCAGCCGGAACTTGTACGGACCAGTGATGTCACACGCAATGTAGCCAGTGAGCTCGGCGAGGAACCGTTCTGACAGCCCTCCAAAATCCTGCACCGTAGAGAGGTCGATCGTGTTGATCACCTTGTTCACGTTCGGGGTCTGGCCGGGGACCAAACGATGCAGCTGGCCGAGTGATCTCCCGACCTGGTAGGCACGCATTGAGATGCCGGGCTCCCGGTCACCCGCTTCTTCAAGCACCACAGCAGTCGAGCCACCGAGCTGCACGGTCGCCATCTTGCTGCTGTCGGACCAAGTGTCCGTAGCCGCCGAGAACCACGACAACGCGGCATCGTACTCGAGCCCGACGTCGTCCTCGTCGATGTGAACTTCGAAGCCAATCAGCTGCCCCGGAGTCGGACTGACGCCAACGTTCGCCCATGGCAGTTTGACCTCCACGTCATAGCCGGTCGCAGTCGTCTTCGTGGCGAACTCGACGCCAGGGTGCTGTAGCGGCGAAGTGTTGACCCAGAACTGGGTGTCGCCGCAACCAAAGATGTATTGCGCGTCGTTCTCGTCGTAGAACGCGTTCCGTTCGTAGCCACCGTCGATATAGACTTCGACAGCGTCGTCATGAAACGGAAGCGCGGAATCGTTGACGATCTTGTCGTCTTGCACATTGAAGAACACGTAGAGGTTGTCGACATCGTGCATCACGCGGTAGGTTCCCGAACAATCCGCCTCGTTGTCGATCTCGCCGGCAACCTTCTTACCGATGCGGCGCTCCGGGGCCCCAGACCAACAGGAGTCGGCCACGGCATCGATCTTCGGCGCAACTGTGGTCGGTGGAATCTCGAGCACAACCTCAGCCGGTCCTGAATCGGCACCGGCAAGCGTCTCTGAAGGCAGTAGCAAATCCGTCGACGGAAACGTCAACGGGGGTGCGATCTCGGCATCGGCGACGACGTCGGCCGCGAACGAGTGGACGAGCACGTTGTCTCCATCGGCCGTGAACGACACGGTCGTCTTTGCTTGCCCCAACTCCCCGAGCGTCACCAGCGTGACGCTCTCACCGAACTCCATGCCGCCGACCGCGAATTCACGCTCGAGCACACGGCGATCGCGACGCTCCCGAAAGCGTGGAGATTCATCGATCGTGACCTCACGACCGGTGGCGAGACGTAGCGCATAATGCAGCGTCACACGGTCACCGGCGACGGAGTAGCCGCGATAGATCATCTCCGATGCAACGTCGGCGCCATTGGCCTGCAGCTGCCACACTCGAACATCGGTGGCGCCGACAGCATAGTCCTTGCCGACGATTCGAGGTTGCGGCCCATGCTTGCCCGAGTAGACGGAGCCTTCGAACGCAACGCCGCCCTTCCACACTCGAATCAGCGCGCCGTGGGTCGCGTCGTACGCAACCCACATCTCGTCATCGAGTGGAATCGCGGCTACGCGCGGACGCCCGTCGAGAACAAAGCGATAAACAGCGGGCTGCGCGTCACCAAGCCCGACAGAACGGCATCCAGTCGTGAGCAAGACACCGCCGAACATGGACAGCGCAACGACGAACAAGAACGTGGAGGCCAAGCCACGCGACAGGCTGTGTTGGCGTTTCATCTGAGTTCCTCTCCTGAGCTGACTGGAGAAGCTACGCCAATCGCGGTTGGGTGTCGAGAGTAGCAGAACAACAGCGAAGACCATCAGAAGGCTTGCCTTACGTCGCAGGTTCCGACACGCTGTCGAATGCGAAGAAAGGAGACTCATGCCTCAGGTCCAAGTATCCCAGACGATCAACGCTCCCCAGGCAGTTGTCTTCGACGCTGTCACGAACCTCAGCAAGCTCCACGAAACAAGCCCCGCCATCGTCGGCGTCGAGTTTCTCACCGAGCAGAAGAGCGGCGTCGGCACGCGCTTCATCGAGACCCGCAAGCACGGCAAGCAAGAGATGAAGACAGAACTCGAAGTCACCGAGTACCGCGAGCCCGAACATGCCCGCATGGTCGCCGACAGCCACGGCACGATCTGGGACACCGTTTTCACCGTCGATGGCGACGCCAACCAGTGCACTCTCACATTGACCATGGACGCTCGCGCTCACAAGCTGATGGGCAAGATCATGAACACGTTGATGAAGGGGATGTTTCGCAAGGGAATGGCGAAGCACCTAGACAGCGTCAAGGCCCACTGCGAGTCGTTGTAGTCACGGCTGGTCGCGTGGCATCGGTTCGCGATGGGCGGACGCCTGCTGCTGCGTGAACATTCCGGGCAGCCGCACGAAGCGCAACGCCTCGTCAGACACGTGCTGCGACTGGGGGGTGCGACTCTGTTCCACCAGCAGCTCCGCAGGCCGCCGCTGCCCGAGATCTGCACGTGGCGTGTAGTTCCATAGCTTTGCCAGCTTCCAGGCCACTCGGGTCATGCGAATTCGATCGCACCAATCCACTGTCACGTCGTCGAAGATCTCCTCATAACGTTGATAACGGCCGAAACAGTCGCGGATCGTCGCGACCGACGTGGTGATATCGTGCTGCATGAGCGCACTCGTCAGTTCTCGCCGAAACTCTGCTTCGACTTCGGTGAAATCGACACGTTCGCCGGGTCGGGTCGTCGTCAAGATAGGCCACTCCAAGGGGGTACTCCTTTCCGGACACCACGCTGGGCATCCATCTGCTCGTCGGGAATGCGCGCGCTCTCATCGGTGAGAAGCGCATCCCGTTCCCGGGAAGCAACGCGCTCGCCAAACCACGCGCAGTGGCACAACTCGTGACAGCAGCTCGTCGGGACGGATCGCTGCGTCGATGACCGAGCAGACCGAAAGCGGTCGCCGCAGCTAGGATTGACCTGATCCGGTCGCGCATTCCGCACTTCTTTTTGACCCTATGCGTCGCCCCCCCATTCGTTACAATCTTGGCTCTCCGGTACGATTCCGGACTCAGCAGATGGAGAAAGCGATGACACTCAGTTGGACCAACGAGAGCCCGGCGTATTGGGACGCAGGCAAGCAAGAGATCGTCGGTGACGCACCGGAGGGAATCTTCGAACTCCCCAATCTCGCCGACGGCGACGTCGTGCCCGGCGACTGGTGGCGGGGTCGAAGAAGACGGCAAGACGGTCGCGTACGGCTGGTTGGATGTCACCTGGGGCGATGCTGAGATGACGCTAGCTGTACACCCCGACCATCAGAAGAAGGGTTGCGGCAGCTACATCCTCGAACAACTGCAGAAAGAAGCCGCCGGCAAGGGGATCAACTACCTCTACAACACCGTGCGGCCGACACACCCTGACGAATACGATGTGACAAAGTGGCTGAAACAGCGGCAGTTCGTCGAACATGACGACGGCGTGCTACGCCGTGCCGTCAACGCCGGGGACTGAGTCTCACTGATGGATCTGCAGGCCGAACTCGGCGCGATCGATATCTATCTGTTGGATCAGCTGCTGCGGGGTTTGGTGCCGAGCCATGCGGCGGTGCTCGATGCCGGCGTCGGGCGTGGTCGCAATCTGCACTACTTCTTGCGCCACGGTCACGAAGTTCACGCCATCGACAACGATCCGGACGCGGTCGACATCATTGAAGAGCACGCCCGTGCGACGGGACAGCCGACGGGCTCGGAGCACTTTCGCACGGAAGCGATCGAGGATCTGTCGTTTCCGGACGCCAAGTTCGACTTGGTGATCTGCAACGCCGTGCTGCACTTTGCCAAGGACCAGGCGCACTTCGATGCGATGGTCGACCAGCTCTACCGGGTGCTAAAGCCCGGCGGGACCTGCTTCTGCCGACTCACGTCGAACATCGGCATCGAACAGCTGGTGCAGCCGATCGCGGGCGCGCAGATTCCTGGGTGGTTCGTGCAGCCCGATGCGGCCGAGCGCTTTCTCGTCGACCTCGCGTTCCTCCAGGACACCACGCAGCGCATCGGCGCCGAGCTCGTCGATCCGATCAAGACCGTAAACGTGCAGAACCTGCGATGCATGACCAACTGGGTCTGGCGCCGCTAACGCGGCCAGTAGGAGAGTCATGCGCAGCTACCTCCGCTTCCTGATCGAACATCCGCGCTTCCTGACCTTCGGGCTGTTGCTGACGTTTTGCTCCAGTTTCGGACAGACCTTCTTCATCAACTTCTTCCGTGATCACTACCAGGCGGTCACCGGTCTCAGCGACACCGATTACGGCAAACTTTATTCCGGGGCGACAATACTGAGCGGCAGCCTCCTCCTATGGTTGGGGGCGCGCATCGACCGCATGGACCTGCAGCGCTATTCAACAGCGATCTGCGCGGGACTGATCGGTTCGTGCCTGTTTCTCAGCGTGGCTTCGGCGCCGGTCTACTTGTTCT
Source organism: Planctomycetota bacterium (assembly GCA_039028735.1). Classification (GTDB taxonomy): domain Bacteria; phylum Planctomycetota; class UBA8108; order UBA1146; family JAJFFE01; genus JBCCHQ01. Next base: position 64,605 of record JBCCHQ010000002.1, read on the forward strand.
TCGCGATCTTCGGACTGCGCCTGTTCGGACAGGGACTGTTGGGCCACACCGCGGCGACGAGCATGACGCGCTATCTCGCAGGCGCACGCGGCAAGGCGATGGGGATCGTCGGTCTTGGCTATCCACTCGGTGAGGCGACACTGCCATCGATCGCGGCTTGGATGCTGACCGTCGCAACGTGGCGTGAGGCGTGGCAACTGTTCGCGGCCGCGCTACTGCTGCTGCTGATTCCGCTGGTGCGAGTCCTGCTCCGTGGACATCGGGAGCGCCACGCCGCCCACGTCGAGGAGATTCAACAGCCGACCACAGCAACCGACACGCAACAGCGACAGTGGAGCGCGCGCGATGTGTTGCGTGATATGCGCTTCTATCTACTGCTACCGATTGTTCTAGGACCGCCATTCATCTCGACCGGGATCTTCTTCAATGGGATTCCGATATCCAAAGAGATGGGTTGGACACCAGGAGAATGGGCTGCGACCATCATCGCCTACGCAGTCGCAACGATCGTTGCGTCGTTGGTGGGCGGCTCGATCGCAGACAAGATCTCTCCGAGCAAACTCGTGCCTCTGTACTTGATCCCGCATGCGCTGGGTTTGATCGCCCTCGCGTCGGGAGACGCGCTGATCTTCGGGTTCTTGTACATGGCAGGGGCCGGCCTCTCGGCCGGAGCGAACAGCAGTTTCCTAGGAGCCCTCTGGCCGGAACTGTACGGCGTGCTGCACCTCGGCGCGATCCGGAGCATTCTGTCATGCGCTATGGTGTATTCGACCGGCGCCTCGCCGTTCCTGATGGGCTACCTGACCGATCAGAACGTCGGCACCGCGACGATCGCGTGGTGGTTCTTCGGCTACACGGTCGTCGCCTCGGTGCTCAGCTTCATCGCCTTGCGCCTGAAGCGCAGCTAGTCGGCGCGGCGTCACGGACGCCTCTCTTCGAGCTCTTCCCAACGTGCGTAGACGACTTCGAGCTTCTGCTGGGCGGCCTCGAGGGACTGGGTCGCCGCGGTGACGCCATCGCCCCCTTGCTGGTAGAACTCTGGGTCGGCCATCTTTTCATGGAGCGCAGCAATCTCGGCTTCGAGCTGTTCGATCTCAGCGGGAAGCGCCTCGAGTTCCTTCTGTTCGTTCCACGTCAGCTTCTTCGGCGCGTCCTTGGCAGCGTCCGACTTCGACTGCGGACTCGGCGGCTTCGCGCTGCGGGCCGCCGTCTTCTCCGCCGCTAGCTTGTCGTCGCGTTGCCTCAGCCACTCCTCGTAGCCACCGATCAATTCGCGCACTTCCCCGTCGCCTTCGAAGACCAAGCTGCTTGTGACGACGTTGTCGAGGAACGCGCGATCGTGACTCACCAGCAGTACCGACCCCGGGAAGTCGACCAGCAACTCTTCCAGCAACTCCAACGACTCGACATCGAGATCGTTCGTCGGCTCGTCGAGGACCAGCACGTTCGCGGGCCGCGAGAACAGACGCGCCAACAGCAAGCGGTTCCGCTCCCCGCCCGACAACACCGACAAGCGGCTGCGAGCGCGGTCTTTCGTGAACAAGAAGTCAGCGAGGTAGCCGGTCACGTGGCGGCGCCGGCCTCCAATTTCGATGAATTCTTCGTCGCTGACGTTCTCTTGGACGGTCTTCGTCTCGTCGAGCTGCCCATGCAGCTGGTCGAAGTAGGCGATCTCCAGCTTCGTTCCATGGCGTACCGTGCCGCCTTGTGGATCGAGTTCGCCAAGCAGCAGCTTCAACAGCGTCGACTTGCCCACACCATTGGGACCGATCAACCCCAGCCGCTCGCCGCGCATCACCTTGAACGACAAGTCGTTGACGATGGGTAGATTCTCGAAACCAAAGCGCAGCCCCTTGGTTTCGATCACGAGCTGCCCGCTGCGCTCCCCTTCGTGGACTTCCGCCCGCATCGTGCCGCGCTGCTCGCGACGCGCTCTCCGTTCTGCGCGCAGCTCCTGCAGCGCTTTGACGCGACCCTCGTCACGCGTTCGGCGCGCGCGAATCCCCTTGCGCAGCCAAGCCTCTTCGGTCTTGAGCTTCTTGTCGAGCCGCGCCCAGTCCTTTTGTTCGGCGTGCCAAGCCTCCTCGCGTCGCTTCAAGTAGGTCGCGTAGTCGCACTCCCAGCTTCGTAGTCGCCCACGATCCAGCTCGACGATGCGCGTCGCCAGCTTGCGCAGGAACAGCCGATCGTGCGTGACAAAAAGCAGCGTGGCCTCGTGGCGCAGTAAGAACTCTTCGAGCCAAGCGATGCCGTCGAGGTCGAGGTGGTTCGTCGGTTCATCCAGAAGCAAGACGTCAGGGGCACTGACCAGCGCACGCGCGAGCAGCACGCGACGCTTCATCCCCGCTGACAGCGGACCGACCTCCACATCGGGATCCAACGATAGCTTCGACAACACGCGGTCGACTTCGCGCTGATGCTCCCACGCGTCCGCCGCGTCGAGCTGCTCCTGCAGTTGATGCAGTTCCTCGACGGCATCTTCTGCGGCGCCGTCCTTGGCGAGTTGCTCGGCGACGCGGTGGTAGCGACGCAGCAGGTCACCCAATGGCCCTAGCCCCGTGGCAACGACGTCATAGACTTTCCCGGAGAGGTCTCTCGGAACAACTTGGTCCAACAGCGCGACCTTGAGGCCCTGCTGTCGCGACACAGTGCCCGGCGTCTCGATCGCACCGGCAACGATACTGAGGAACGTCGACTTACCCTCACCGTTGCGGCCCAACAGGCAAACCCGCTCGCCCGGGTGCAGCTGGAACTCTACGTCGTCGAACAACGGCGGGCCGCCGTAGCCAAACGTCAGGTCCCGCACGCCGATCAGTGCCATCTCCGGCTTTCCATCACTAGCTGTGGTGTTGCGGCGCTGGAGCCAGTAAGCGATCGCGACGGAATCCAGGCGCGACCGAGACGGCTCTCGACCCAGGCAGCTCGAACGCCGTCAGTCCTGCGTGGGTTGCAACTTGCGCCGCAGAGCGGCGAGCGCTTCCTTCGGATGCGTGAGCTGATAGAGGCGACGATTCAACTTGCCGGGGCCGTGCGACGGGGCCAGCTCACCCGCAGCTCGCAGCGCCTTGATCCGCGCTTTGTGATCGGCGGTGTCGAAGAATGGCTGCGAAGTCCACTCTTCGTCAACGCACTCGACGGCTTCCCGCCGCCAGGCACCCCACTTCTCGCCATCGACAAGCTTCGTCCAACGCGGGTCGGCTCGCAAGAAATCCGCCACTTGGTCCGGCGCAGGGAGCTGCAAGTCGTCGACGACCATGATCCCACCCACGCGCAATCGACGTGCGGTGTAGTACCAATCGACTGCCGGGAATGGAAACGCGTGGCAGCCGTCGATGAAGACCAGGTCGAGCTCGGTCGGCGCCAACTTCGGCAGCACCTCTGCCGACGAACCAGCGATGCAATCGAGCTGCGATTCGTCGACGCCGTACTTCTTGCACCACCCGTGGACCGCCTCGCCTTCCTCTTCTTCGAGCGAGACCGAGGTGTGCTTGCAGCCGTTGGCAGCAAACACCGCGGTCGACGCGCCGCAGCCGGTCTCGAGGGTCACCCACCCCTCTTGCAGAGTCTTCTCCAGATACTCCAAGCAATCGCGAGCCGCCGCCCACACACCGCCAGGTGCGTGTTGATGGGCTCGCGGCGGATCCTCGCGCAGGATCTTCAGCAGTTTGTCGGTCTCCATATGTAGATTGTCCCCTGCCCCAATAGTCACGATGGGTCGAGCGACAGGCCGCAACGCCTGAGATGCGCCAGAACCTGACATGCGCCAGAAATTGAGGATCAAGAGGTGAGCCGTCGGATGGTCCCCAAAAGATCGACATTCCCCTGAGGATTGGTGTAGCCAACTTCGCGCGAAGTATCAACACTCAGCAACGGGCGCGGCGCCGCCCCCTGAGCCGACACCGCGGCGACGCCGACGTTCGCAGTTGGCCACAAGCGACAGTTGCAGAAGACGTTACAAAAGCCGCGCAAGCACAGGCATCTACTCGCTAGCCTGTAGCTTCGCTGCCCGTTGGCTGGCAGCTTCCCAAGCAGTGGTTAGCGGCTGACCCACTGCGCTCTTCCACCCCTTCTTGTGCTTGCTGATCACCGCGAACAACCGACGCTGCCCGGGCGAGAGCCACGTTTGCCCTTGCGCGACGTTGCCGTTCACGCGCGATGCCTGCGCTTCGGTCATGGGCACATACTGCAGGGGGCTGTTCTTCAAATAGTACTTCGTGTCTTTGACGACGCGCACCTTGCCGGCGAACGGCGCGACGTTGTCACCGTAGTGCTTGCGCGCAATCTTCGCCTCGCCGTCTGTCATCGGAAACGCCTGACTGGCGCAGCTGTTCTTCTTTGCGAGACGCGTCAGTTCATCGTACGAGACCGTCGCGGAATCATAGACAACCTCGACGACCTCTACCTTGTCCAACCAACCGGAGCGCGTACTCATGACACCATCAAGGAGGCCAAACTTGGCCTCTCCGACCCAATATCATGTCATGCCATAGACCGCGCGAGCGACCGATTCCTTCGCGACCGACACTTCGGAAACGAGCAGCTGCAGGTACTTGGGCACCGGTTGCTTGCGCTTCTCGAGGGCTTGCCGCATCGCTCGCGCCAGTGTCGGCAGCGTCCAGTCGTTGACGATACGCGGCACGATCAACTTGCTATCGGCATCGATGATGCGGACCACCGGATTGTTCCAGGCTGGCTCCTTGAACCGCTTCAGGATGCTTTCGTCCGCATCTCCTTTGGTGTTGTTGTAGATGCAGATCGGAACGAATAGTTCTTCGATCGCGTCGACGATGAGGGGGTGACTCAGGACCTGAGTACCATACTTTTGACAGTTCCCTCAGCCGGGCACCTCTTGGAACAGCAACAGAATCGGCTTGCCACTCTTGCGTGCGGTCGCGACACCCTTTTCGTAGTCCCGTTCCCAGGCGACTTTGCCCAGCTCGACAGGTTGGGTCCGCAGCTGCTGCCCACCGCCATCCTGGTGCCAACCGTGGGCCCAGGCTGCGGCTCCAAAAGTCAGCAGCCCGACAGTTAGGTACGCGCGTCCTCTTCGCATCCCAATCTCCTTGATCGTCCACTTTGCCAATCGCGGCCGCAGCCGAGGACGTCCACTATAGCAAAGGCGCCCTGGACAGACTCCTGGCTGTTTCGGGGGACCCACTCCGGATCTTTGTGGGAACCCCGGGGCACGTTCCCTGTCTGAGTGGATTCCTAGCAGGGGGCCCCAGCGGCCTCCCAGACAACGAAAGCGAGCAGCGCAGTGTTCCGTCCACTTCTGATCCCATTTGCGACAGCGATCGTCGCTTGCTGCGCAGTCCCGGCAGTAGCCACCGCGAGCACCGAAAAGCCCGTCCTATCGCTGGAGGTTTCCCGACCGAGGATGCTGGCCACCGTGGCCAATCTCAACTCCGGAGAGTTTGAGATCCAGGTCCGGATCAAGAATAACAGCGAGAAACCGCAGCTGGTGTCGCCGTACTTGCGACTCGAGGTGCAAGATAGTGACGGCAACACAGTGAAGCCCTCACGCAAGCTGGGCCGCTTCGGCCGCCGCCCTCGCGGCTGTCCATTGCCGAAGCTGAAGTTCGATACGGTTGCGCCTGGGGAGAGCGTCACCCGGAAGGTGAAGCTGTCGCGATACATGACGGACCCCGACTACATCCTCGCCTGGAAGCTGGCCGCGGCCGGCATCTACAAGCTCGTTTTCTCGTACGACTACGATCCCAGCCAGCTGCTGCCTCGCTGTAAGGAAGACTGTGAATCGCACGGGAATCCGGAATCGACTTGGAATCGTGCGTGGGTCGGCCGTGCTGCGAAGACGCTCGAGCTGAGGGTCCACCAAAAGTAGAAGCGGCGCGCTATCTCGCCTCTCCGCCCTCCCGATCACTGCTGAGGTCCCAAGAAGACCCGCGCTCAAGACCACATGTGATCGAGACGATGAAGGCCCCAGGAGAAGGAAGATGGCGTACGCAGCACCACGAGGACCCGGACTTGTCGCCGGAGCACAAGTCCTCCGTGACACATCGAACGAACCCGCAGCGAATCGGGCCTCCGCGACCAAGTCGTCACCACGAGTCACCGTCGCGAAGGCGCTGCGCTGCTATGCGTTGAGTGCGCTTTATCTCTTCTTGATCTTCCTGCCGTACCTCCACGTGATGACGGACCCGTTCAATCGCACGATCCTCAGCTTCAGCTTTGGCATGGTGCTGCAGGTGTTTGCGGTCATCGCGATCTTGGCCGTGCCGTTGGCAGCTGGCTACGGACTGTTGCAGCTCACGGCACGCAAACTCCCAGCACCGATCGCTCGCTGGTTGCTGCGGGGCGGCTTCGCGCCGTTCGGTGCTTTCGGCATCACCGTGTCGGTCTACCTGGTCTGGCTACACGTACCGTGGAGCGACTTTGCAGCGGCCTCGGTCTTCTATCACCAGAAGTTCAAGTGGGGGTGGCTGGTCTGCGTCGGGCTGCTCGTTTGCAGTCAGCGCGCGTATGAGTTCCTCCAACGATGGGGCGGAAGAGGGCTGACTGCCTTGACGCCGCTACCGATTGTGTTGGGACTGCATCTGGCACAGTTTCCGCCGTTGGGCGCGGCCCCGGTGCCGGCGCCGGAGGCGCTGCGAGGCGTCAACGCGGGTCACACGGGTGCCACGAAATCGGGGCCGGTGTACTTTTTCGTGTTCGACGAATGGGATCGCATCGAGACGTTTCGCGACGGCTACGAGACGTATCTGCCAAACTTGGCGGCAATACAGAAAACCGCGACGACGTTCGAAGGCGCTGTCTCTGTTCACGACATGACACTGCATTCAGTACCGAGCATCGTGTTTCAGGACGAAGCGGAAGTACGCGTCGATGCAGCAGGCATCACGCACTTTCGCCGGGGTGACACTTGGGTGCCCGCGGTTGAAGCCACGTCGATCTTGACGACGCTGGGGCAGCAGAAGACGCATCGCGTCGTGCTCGGCCGAACCCTTGCTTTCGACTACTTCCTGGGGGACGAAGCGACTTGGGTCTACCAACTACCGTGGGACAGCGGTCACTATCTGTCGTTCAGCGAAGCGTGCAGGGCCCACCTGTACCGCGCCTACACCTACAGTCACTTCCCGTTCCACAAAGCGTTCGGGCTGACGACGTATCCGCAAGAATTCCAAGTGTGGGCGAACCAACAGATCCACGACAACACCCTACGGGCGATTGCCGGCGGCGGCAGTGACATCATGGGCATCTTCCACTACCTCGTACCGCACGACCCGTTCGTCTACGACGGTGAAAAGGTGCGCCCCGGATACGAGGACGTCGGGCGCGAGCGCGGCTATCAGGACAATTTGCGCTTCCTGGACCGTTGGCTAGGCGAGATCGTCGCCCAGATCCGCGCCGCCGGGCAATGGGATCGCTGCACGCTGGTCTTTACAGCCGATCACGGCACGTTCCGCGGAGAGGACCGACGACAGCGTGAGATCCCGCTGATCGTGAAGCTGCCGGGGCAGCAAAAAGCCCGAAAGGTCGCCGGTGAGTTTCCCGTAACTCGCGTCGTCGACTGGATTCACGCAGAAACCGCCGCCGCAGGCGAACGCCCACAGTAGTTCCAATAAGTAGGTCAGCCCCACCCTGAACCGGTCGATAGCCAGAGATGGAGGATCCCCGAGTGGCGGGGACCGCTTGCCTCAGCTTGCCTGTCTCTGAATGCGAACGGGGAGCAACGGGATGCTCGGTTGGTTGCGAGGAATCAGTCACCTGTGGCGCGAGGTCCGTTCTGTCGGCCAGATCCTGGCACTCCCGGCAGAGCAGCGGCAGCTCGTCGTCTACAGCGAAGACACCTTCACCTACAACCAGCTGCAAGGCTATCTGGACGTACTCCGCAACGACTACGGGCAAGACATCATCTACGTGACGTCTGCACTGCACGATCCGCTGCTGGCTGCGCCACCTCCGCGCATGCGCGTGTTCTACGTCAAGCAACTGTTGAGCTCGTTCCTGCAACGCCTCGACTCGGGCGTGCTGTTTCTGACGATGCCGGACCTGCATCGCTTTCACGTCAAGCGTCCGGCAGCAGGCTGCACGTGCGTCTACGCTTTTCATTCGCTCAACAGCATTCACGAGGTCTACCGCGAGAACGCCTTTGACCACTACGATACGTTCCTGTGTACGGGACCTCACCACGTCCGCGAGCTGCAGCGTCACTTCGAGTATCGCGAACTGCCGCAGCCCGAGCTACGCGAGTGTGGCTACTACAAGCTGGATCGAATCGCGGCCGCCGACGCCGACTACGAAAAGCAGCAAGACGATCCGGTAGCACTGATCGCCCCTTCCTGGGGCCAAGGAAATCTCCTCGAGCAACACGGCGCGACGATCGTGGAGCAGCTGCTCACGGTCCCGGACCTGCAGATCATCGTACGACCACACCCGTGCTTCTTTCAGTCGATCTACCCTGCGGGGCAAGCAATCGTCGAAGCGCTGGAGGCTCGCTACGGCAGCTCGCCACGCGTCACGTTCGAGCGCTCCATCGACAGCGAGAGCTCGTTCCACGAGAGCGACCTGCTGATCAGCGACTTCTCGGGTGCCGCGTTCGAGTACGCGTTTGCGACTCTGCGCCCAGTACTGTTCGTCGATGGTCCCCGCAAGACCATGAATCCGAACTGGCAGGCACTCGGTCTCCCGACATTCGAAGATCAAATGCGTGAACAAATCGGCCAGGTCATTGCTCACGACGAAGTCGGTCAGCTGGGCGCAACCGTCAGTCATCTACTCGACACCCGCGAACAGCGGTGCAACCAGATCGAACAACTCTGCGATCGCGTAATCTTCAACTTCGGCGAGAGCGCCGCAGCGGGAGCCGCGATCATTCACGAGAAGATCCACGGCAGCCCTCGTGGCTCCGCGGAAAGGAAGTTGCAATGCCAACCGTCTATGTCGCAATGAGTGCCGACCTGCTCCACCCAGGGCACATGAACATTCTCAAGAGCGCACGCGAACTTGGGGACGTCACGGTCGGACTCCTGACAGACGAAGCCATCGCAAGCTACAAGCGGCTGCCATTCTTGAGCTATGACCAACGCAAGGCGGTCGTCGCCGACATCCGCGGCGTGCAGCGAGTCATTCCACAAACGACGCTCGACTACGTCGCCAACCTGCGCGAGCTGCGCCCCGACTTCGTCGTTCACGGCGACGATTGGCGCGAGGGTGTGCAAAGCGAGGTCCGCATGCGCGTCATCGAGACGCTGCGGGAGTGGGGTGGGCAACTCGTCGAGCCCGAGTACACGCAGGGGATCTCGTCAACGCAGCTCAACACGCAGCTAAAAGAGATCGGCACGACACCCGAAGTGCGCCTGAAGCGCTTGCGCCGCCTTTTGGGAGCCAAGCCGCTGGTCCGCGCCCTGGAAGCGCACAACGGCTTGACTGGCCTCATCGTCGAGAACACGCGCGTACCGAAGGACGGTGTGCCACAGGAGTTCGACGCGATTTGGCTGAGCAGCCTCACCGACTCCAGTGCGAAGGGTCGCCCCGACACCGAGCTCGTCGACCTGACTTCGCGTACGACGACAATCCAAGAGATCCTAGAAGTGACGACCAAGCCTCTGATCTTCGACGGCGACACCGGCGGGATCACTGAACATTTTTGTTTCATGGTCAAGACCCTGGAGCGCCTTGGTGTCTCAGCCGTCATCATCGAAGACAAGATCGGTCCGAAACGAAACTCGCTCTTCGGGACCGAGGTCGTGCAAACCCAAGATGACAAGCAGCACTTTGCCGAGAAGATCCGCGCCGGACGCGCTGCGCGCGTCACCGAAGACTTCATGGTCATGGCTCGTATCGAGTCTCTGATCCTGAAGCAAGGCGTCTACGACGCGCTGTCTCGCGCTGAGACCTACCTCGAGGCCGGCGCGGACGGAATCATGATCCACTGCAAGGACCACGACCCGTTGGAGCTGCTCGAGTTCGCGCGGCAGTACGAGGCCTTCGAGACCAACGTTCCTCTGGTAGTAGTCCCCACTGCCTTCAATCAGATCATGGAAGACGCTCTGATCGATGCTGGCGTCAACGTCGTCATCTACGCCAACCATCTGCTGCGCGCTGCCTACCCCGCCATGGTGCAGACAGCGGAGACCATCCTGCGCAACGGCCGCGCCCTCGAGGCCGACGACTTGTGCATGCCGATCAAAGAGGTCTTGAACCTGATTCCTGCGGGATAGGAGTCCACCGTGCTCGATTGCGTTCGCACCTTCGACGCGCTACGTCAAAATGACGTTCGATTCTTCGCCGGCGTCCCCGATTCGTTACTGAAGCACCTCTGTGCTTGCATTCAGGATCGCTGCGCGGCGAACGACCATGTGATCACGCCGAACGAGGGAAACGCTGTGGCGTTGGTAGCAGGTCATCACTTGGCAACCGGCGAGCTCGGTTTGGTCTACATGCAGAACTCGGGGCTTGGTAACGCCGTCAACCCGCTGGTTTCCCTGGCAGGCGCCGGTGTCTACTCGATTCCAATGCTCCTATTGATTGGCTGGCGCGGCGAGCCGGGCCGACCCGACGAGCCCCAGCATCTCCAGCAAGGACAAGTCACACTGGGCCTCCTCGAGCAGCTCGAGATCCCACACCTGGTACTCCCCGACAGCGAGGGCGCCGCGCAGCGGGCTCTGTTGCACGCAGCGGCAGAAGCACGTCGGCTGTCGGCACCGTTCGCGATCGTCGTACGCAAAGGGACCTTCGCGGACTACGCCCCGACAACACCGACACGCGAACGCTACTCTATGGGTCGCGAGGAAGTCGTTCAGCAGCTCTTGGCCTCCCTCGAAGCAGAGGATGCTGTCGTCTCAACAACGGGCAAGACTTCGCGCGAAGTCTTCGAGTATCGCGCAAAGCACGACGAGCCGCCGCGAGACTTCCTGACCGTCGGGTCGATGGGACACGCTTCACAGATTGCCCTCGGTGTTGCTCTTGCACGTCGCGATCGTCGAGTCGTCTGCCTCGACGGCGACGGCGCCGCACTGATGCACATGGGATCACTGGCGGCAATCGGTCAATCGGACGCGAGGAACTTGGTACACGTCGTCTTGAACAACGGTGCTCACGACTCTGTAGGTGGACAACCGACTGTCGGTTTCGGCATCGACATCGCCGGCATCGCCGCAGCGTGTGGCTACTCGACGGTCCACAGCGTGGCAACGGCTAGCGACCTGCACCGAGCTTGGGTCGAGATCGCCGGCGACGGACCTCACTTCCTCGAGGTTCGCGTCAAGCGTGGCGCTCGTTCTGACTTGGGACGACCCACGAGCACACCGGCCGAGAACAAGGGTGACTTCATGCAGTTCATCGCAGCGAGTCACAAACAAGCCGTCGCAGCCCACAGCGAGGCGCAGTAGCGTGGCCCAACACTGCCTCCTGGAAGCCGGCGCGCTAAGGCGCCTCGGTGCTGTGGTAGCGAACACCAGCACACCCGGACCCCGATCGGTGTTTCTGGTCAGTGGCGACGACTCGTTTGCCAACTGCGGTGCCGCTGAGATCGTACAAGAGTGCCTCGCGCCCTATACGGTGCAACACCTGCAAGGTCTCGGTGAGAATCCAACCGTCGAACAAGTGCAGCGCGGCCTCGACCTCTGGCGCGCTCACCCGTGCGATGCCATCGTCGCCGTGGGTGGTGGCACGGTGATGGACACGGCCAAGCTGATCAACGCGTTCGCAGCTCCGGCCGGTGCTACAGTGGTCGACGTCCGGGAGGCGATCACGGATCCGACACCGATCACTGCAGCAGCGGTGCCATTGATCGCAGCCCCGACCACCGCGGGAAGCGGTAGCGAGGCAACACACTTCGCAGTCATCTACGATGGGCACACGAAGCATTCCATTGCCGACGAGTGCATGCGCCCGGACGTCGCCGTGATCGACCCGTTGTTGACCGAGTCGATGGCGCGCCCACTGACTGCCGTCACGGGCCTCGATGCGTTATGCCAAGGGATTGAATCGATGTGGAGCGTGAACGCAACGGAGACTTCGTTGGCGATCGCGCGCGAGGCGGTCAGCCTCGCATTCGAACACCTGCCGATTGCCTACTCCATCGGTAACCGCGATGCCCGCGAGGCGATGGCACGCGCTGCCCATCTTGCGGGACGGGCGATCGATATCACGAAGACTACTGCATCGCATGCCATCTCGTACGCGTTGACGTCGCGCCATGGCGTCCCACACGGCCACGCAGTAGCCCTGAGCCTGGGCACGGTACTGCTCTACAACTACGGCGTCTCAGCGCTCGACGTTACCGATCCCCGTGGAGCGAGGGCGGTCCGCGGGCGCATCGGCGACATCTGCAAACAGCTCGGGGCGCGAGACGTCACCGCTGCGAGAGAGAAGCTAACGGTGCTCCTCGAGACGCTGAATCTGCCAACGCATCTCCACGAACTCGGAATCACTTCGAATTCGCAGCTGCGGCAGCTCGTAGACAACGTCAACACCGAGCGCCTCGCGAACAACCCCCGACGCCTCGACACCGCCGCCTTGGAGCGCCTCGTCGCTGCCTTCGCGTAGTCGGAATCAGTGGCAAAGAAACCCGGAGTCCGCGAGGATACTGCACCAGTATCCTGAGAGGACTCCCTTTGCCCCGAGCGACCTGGATTCTTGCTGCGACGACACTCGTTGCCTGCGCCGTTGGTGCTTTGTTGATTGCCCCGTCGCCGCACGACGGCCGCGGACTGACGACTCACGCCGCAAACCAAACGCAAGACACCGACGAGAGTCCGCCCGCACGCGGCGAAGCGGGGGTGCCATTCCCGCAGACACCCCCCCACTACCGAGTACCTGTGTCACAGGGCTGTCAGATCTCGCAAGGAAACGCCGGCCGCTTGAGTCACATGGACAAATACAACCGCTACGCGTGGGACTTCTCTGTACCCGTTGGCTCGCCGATCGTAGCCAGCCGTAGCGGGGTGGTTCACAAGGTCAAGAGCGATAGCTACCGCGGCGGCGCTGATCGCAAATGGCTCAACGACGGCAACTCCGTTGTCATCGATCACCTCGACGGCTCGTTTACGCTGTACCTGCACCTCACACCAGGGGTCACCGTTCGAGTCGGCGAGTACGTCATCCAAGGGCAAGTGATCGGCGCAGCAGGTTGGACTGGCTACGCACAAGTACCGCACCTGCACTACACCGCACAGCAAGAAGACGGCGTCAGCGTTGCGTCGAGCTTCGTCGATATCAAACAGAACGAAGGCATCCCTAGGCAGGGCAATCAGATCCGCCCGGCACGCAACCCGGCAGTGCCACAAGAGCTGCTCGATCGCTACCTGAACGCGTGGCGTGCGTGCAAAGAAGCGGAACGGTTGGGCCTTCCAGACTTGGCACTCGCATTTGCAACGTCAGTGCCGAAACGATCCAAGCACGATTACTTCTACCACGCAGTCTTGTCGCGCAGAGCAGCGGTGCACCGGCAGTCGATCGTCGACCAGGCCGCAGCCCTCTTCAACGACAAGGAACCAGACGGCTCCAACGCCTGCGAGCTGCTCTTGCTGCAAATCACACTGAGTCAGAGCAAAGATCGCTCGCTGAAGAAACTCGCATCGTCTCTTCGCGAGACGTTGAAGACCTATCCCGAGAGCACACGCAAGAGCTGGCAGAACGCCGAGAAACCACTCACTGAGCTCATCGCTGCCTGGCGCGCCGAGTGCAAGGAACAACCTCGCGACGCGCTCAACCACTACATACGGGCGTTCGCAAAGCCGGGCGCAGCAGCGCGCAACTTCGTTCAGCAGTCGTTCTCTCGCTTTGCGAAGGAACGGAGCGCGGTCGTGATCCGCGAGCTCTCGAGCCTTGCTGCGGAAGTCGATGAGACCCCGAAGGAATACCGCCCGCAGCTGCGCGACGCGGCCGCAGCGTTGTGGCCGACGCATGATCTATTGCTCGATGTTTGGGAGCGTCGCGTGCCGGACTCGGGGGTCGAGCCCATCGAAGTCCGCGCGCGTGCCGAACGACTCCTCCGCAAGATAAGAGAGACAAAAGCAGAGTGAACGACATAGCGGCGAAACATACCCTTGCGCACTCGACAACGACCGTCGTCATGGGCGCCTTGCTGTCTGCGGCCATTGCCGCAGCCCTGGTCATTGCCACCGCCAAAGCTGGCATTTCACCGGGGGTGAGTCCGCTTGTCGTGTTGCTGGGGTGGGTCTTACTGCGCAAGGCAGGAGAGCGTCTGCACGGCACGCTGGCACTGCTGCAAGTCACCGGTTCCGGCGGCGCCGCCGTCAGCGCTGGAGTCATCTTCACGGCACCGATCATTCAGGTTTACGCGCGGGAGCTTGGGCAGGAACCACCACCGGTCGATGTGACCAATCTCATCTTTGCGAGTCTCTCGGGCTGTCTCCTCGGGTGGGGCTTCGTCGGGCTGGCGACGCCGCGCTTCCTCAGCGATCCGCGCCTCCCGGCACCCGAAGCAGTCGCGTGTGATCGCATGATCAATACGGCCGCGGAGAACCCGAACAAACGCCCGGCAATCGGCACTTCGCTGATCTTGGGGCTGGTCGTCGGCACGGTTGTCAAAGGGCTGGAGCACTTCAACTGGCTCAAAGAAAAGGCCGGTGAATTGGTGGTTCCGCTCCCCGGCGCGCTGCAAGAAGGATTCAAGCTGCCGTTGCCAGCAAGTCCCCTGCTGTTGGGGATCGGCGCCCTACTCACACTGCCGACCGCGCTCCTCGTTTTCGGCGGCGCGTTGATCAACGCCGTTACGACGGCGTACTCGGGTGAGAACGGCTATCCCGCGGATACGTTTCGTTGGGTGGGCGGCGCGGCGATGACCGTCGCCGTTGTGTGGAGCCTGGCACAGTACGTGCGCGACGGCATGAAAGAGCGTCGGCGTCTTGCCGCCGCTGCGGCCGCCCGCAACGCGACGGGCGCCACCGAGGACCCGCTCCTCGAGATTCCGGCGACGAAGCGCAAGATCCTCACGGGCGCAATCGTCGCAGGAGCCGCGCTGTTCTTCTGGACACTCACACAATCTGCCGAAGTTCATCTCGCAGCCGCGGAGGTCTCGACAACGAATGTGGTGATCAGCATCGGCGTCGTCGCGCTGGTCCTCGTCAGCTTGCTCTCGGGGCTCGGCGCCCTGCTGTCGCTGCAAGTCGGCGCGTCTGCATCCCCGGTTTCTGGCACCGTGTTCATGGCGATGCTCGTCCTCAGCGTAACGGCACTGGGTGTGTCACTGACTGGCAGCGCAGCTGTCTTCTTCCTGACACCAGCACTCGTCGCTGCGTGCGTTGCGATTTGCGCTGCCAACGACGCGAGTCAGGACTACAAGACGCTGCAGTTCAACGACTATCCAGTGCACCGTGGTTTCAACGGACAGCTGATCGGGCTGTGTGTCGGCGCCCTCGTCGTGCCAGTGGTACTCGCCTACGGCACCGGTGACGCCGTGTTGGGCAGCGCTGACTACCCGTGTCCACAGGCAAGCTTCTTCGGCACTGCGCTCAAGAGCCTGTTCGAACCAGACTCACCGATTCCCTGGGCACCCGTTGGCTGTGGTGCCGTGCTCGGGGTCGGCGCCGTCATCATGGAGATCATCGGCAGGCGCTTCGGCTTGCTGCTAAGTCCCCTCGCGTTGGCCGTGGGCATCTACCTACCTTCAGAACTTGGTATGGGGATCTTGCTCGGCGCCGGCGCCCGCTTCGCAGCAGCTCGGACTGCGGCTCCGTCACACGGCGGCATCTTGACAGCTGCCGGCCTGATCTCGGGGTACGCGCTGCTGTCCTTGGCCGTCGGGCTGTGCATCTCTGCGGGCCTCGACTTGTCAGCCGTCAAGGCCGAGCAGGCGGTACATCAATGGTTCAGCGTCGGGACCCTCGTCGCGCTGCTGCTCCTGCTGTTTGGCAACTATCTGCCACGCGGCGCACGCAAGTAGCCTGCACCCCAAAAAGGGGCGGCTTTCGCTGCCTCGTGCGGGTATCTTCTCGCAGATCGTGCCGGATCGAATCTTGAGTTGGACCTGTGCCGCAAGCACGTGCAACGAGCACGAGTGACAGACGACCATGAACTTGTAGAAACAACGGAGGATTCATGCACAGCCGATCTTGCCCCACAGATCGCGGCCACAGCGGACGTTGGACCGTCGCTTTCCTCGCCACCCTCGCCGTTGCCTGTCTCGCCGCAACGCCCTGGGCACTGGCCGACCCCCAAGACAAGAAGCCCGGCAAGCGTCGGATCGTCCGCAAGAAGCAGACATTCCCCGAGCCGAAACCGGACCTGACCGTCCCGATCGGCACCCCGAGTCCGGCGTTCGTCGGTGAGGCGCCTGCGAGCGCCATGAAACTCGAGCGCACCGGCACCTACGGCGGCACGCTGGTCTACGCAGAGCAGGGTGAAGTCGACACCTTCAACCCGGTCGAACCCAAAGGCGCAACCAGCCAAGAGCTTCGCCGTTTGATGTTCTCGAGCCTTGTTGGCTACTCGAACGCCAGCTGGAAGTGGGAGCCGCAACTCGCCGAATCGTGGTCGGTGTCGGACGACAAGAAGACTTGGCGCTTCAAGATCCGGCAAGGCGTGCGTTGGAACGATGGCCAGCCGTTGACGATTGCCGACGTCGAGTTCTCCTTCAAGACCTGCTTCGATGATCGCTACAAGAGCTCGATCCAAGACGGCTTCCGTGACGAAAAGGGGCGGCTGCCAATGGTCGCGGTCGAAGGGGACGACACGCTCGTCCTCACGACCCACGACATCGACTCGCAGCTGCTGACACACGCCGGCCAAGTCATGATCATCCCGAAGCACAAGTGGGCTGAGCAGTCGGCCGACGGCACGATCTTGCAAGAGATGACCAACGCCTGTGACCCCGGAGACCTAGTCGGAACCGGGCCGTTCATCTTCCAGGAGTACATCCCGGCGCAGAAGGCCGTCTTCACGCGCAATCCTTACTATTGGAAGATCGACGCGCGCGGCCAGCGCCTCCCCTACCTCGACCGGGTCGTCATCGTGCTCGTCAAGGACCAGAACCTGCGCTGGCAGAAGTTCGAGGCTGGCGAACATCACGTCGTGATGGATATTCCTGGAGATCACTACCGCGAAGCACAAGCACTCGAGAAGAACAATCGCGACAAGTACCAACTGCACCGCCTCGGTGTGAATCTGAACACGTATTGGATCTGCTGGAACCTACACCCAGGCAGCAACAAGGACTCCGGCAAGCCGTACGTCGACCCGAAGAAGCGCTACTGGTTCAACAACAAGAAGTTTCGCCACGCCATCAATCACGCGATCGACCGCCAAGGGCTCGTCAAGTCCGCGATGCAGGGACGCGGCAAGGCCATCTGGGGTGCCTACAACGTCGGCAACAAGCTATGGCACTCCAAGACCACCAAGAAGTACCCATACGACTTGGCCAAGGCCAACGCGATCCTCGATGAACTCGGCTGGCGCAAGAACCCCGACGACGATTACCGCACCGATGATCAGGGCAACATGATCGAGTTCTCGCTGAACACGAACGTGGACAACCCGATCCGCCAACAGATGGGTGGCTTGATCAAGGAGGACCTGCGCAAGATCGGCGTGAAGGTGAATTTCCAACCGGAGAACTTCAACTTGCTCGTCGACAAGCTGCAAGACTCGCACGAGTGGGACGTGATCCTGCTGGGTTGGGGCGCCGGCGTGCCACCCGATCCAGCGAACGCCAAGAACATCGTCTTGTCACGCGGGCGCCTGCATGCATGGCACCCACAGCAAGTGACGCCGGCCACGGAGTGGGAGGCAGAAGTCGACAGCTTGGTCGCGAAGATGGACCGCGAGCTCGAGTACAAGAAGCGCAAGGAGCACCAAGATCGGATCGCAGAGCTGATGACAGAAGAGTGCCCGATCATGTACCTGTGCTCGCCGAACGCCTACAGCATGGCCAAGAAGAGCGTCGGTAACGTCTGGCCGTCCGTGCTTCGCCCACAGGTGACGTGGAACATCGATCAACTCTACTTGATCGACGGTGGACGGTAGCCACATGTGGACTTTCATCATTCGGCGGCTCCTGACGGTGCCGCTGCTGCTGATCGGCGTAGCGCTGATCACGTTCTTGTTGCAGCGCTGGGCGCCGGGGGACTTCTTCACTCAGATGGAGATGGACCCGTCGAAAACCACGGCGGACCTGCTGCGGATGAAGGCGGACGCGGGCTTGATGAAGCGCGTGTCCACAGACACGCTCGTGGAGCTGTCCTCTTTCCGAACCGCTGGATCTTCTTTCTCGTTCACGGAGCAGGGGATCTTGCGCGATGGACAGCCCGTCGCTTCGACCGACGTCCGCACAGAGCTGCGCAAGTTCACGGTCGGCCTGCGCCTCTTCGAGATGGACGAGCAAGGCGCAGTGTATCGGGAGATCTCGTCTCTCGAAGGGTTCGGACGCTGGTGCCTCGGCGCGCTGAGGGGCAACTTCGGCCTGTCGTTTCAGCATCGGCGACCCGTGTTCGAGCTGATCATGGAGCGCCTCTGGAACACACTCAAGCTGAGCTTGGCTGCGCTGGTGATTGCTTGGGGGCTCGCAGTGCCGCTGGGTGTGTTGGCGGCGGTCAAGCCTGGATCGCTCCCTGACCATCTCTGTGGCTTGATCGCATTCTTTGGCCTGTCGATCCCTTCGGTCTTCTTCGCGCTGTTGATGGTGCTGTTTGCGAGCCTCACCGGTTGGTTCCCGATCGGCGACATGGTCGACGTCGTGAACTACGATTCGATGTCGTTGTGGGAGAAGGTAAAGAACCAGGTTCATCACCTGTTCCTTCCAGCCATCGTCATCGGCACGGGCACGATGGCTGGCTACATGCGCCAGACGCGCGGCAACATGGTCGAAGCGTTGACGCAAGACTACGTCAGGACCGCGCGCGCGAAGGGCCTGTCTCCGAACAAGGTGCTGTTCAAGCATGCGCTTCGCAACGCCATCAACCCTCTGATTACGCTGTTTGGCTACAGCTTGGCCTACCTGCTGACTGGGTCGTTTCTGGTCGAAGTCGTCATGAACTGGCCGGGGATGGCGCGCCTCGTCGTCGATGCCATTTTCGCCAAGGATGAACCGATCGTCATGGCCGCAGTCATGGTCGGATCGCTACTCCTCGTGTTGGGCAACCTCGTCGCGGACCTGCTGCTGGCGCTGACAGACCCGAGAGTGAGGCTGTCATGACCAACAGCAACTCGCAGCCAGCCACGCCAACGAGTTCAAATCCGACGCAGCCGCCGCGCCCAGTCCGTGGACCGTGGCGCACGCTGTTCTTGCGGCTGAAGAAGAATCGCATCGCCGTCGTCGGCGGCTGGATCTTGATCGTCCTGTACGGTCTCAGCTGCTTTGCCGGTTTTCTATCACCGTCGAACTACACCGACGGCGACTCGCAGCTGAGCCTCTACGGCCCGATGCTGTTTGGCGGCTACCACATCATCGATGCCGTTGACATCGAAACCGACGCCGACGGCAACGAGATCGAAGTGCCGCGGGTTCTGGTGTTCGAAGATGAGTACGGCGAGGAGTTCGAGGAAGCCGAGAAGACGCGCGAATGGCGCCACTTCAGTGGTGGCATCACATTCACGGACCCGGAGGGGAACTTCACGTTTCGGCCCCACGTCTACGCGCTGCAAGAAGTCATCTCGTACGACGAATACGGAGAAGAGAAGTATCTCGTCGGGATCGACCCGGATGTGCGGCTGCCCATCCAGTTCTTCGTGCAATCTGAAGAGGAACACGAGCTTGCTTCGCTGTGCGGGTGGTTTCGCATCTTCGGCACGACCCACTTGTTTGGCGTACGGGCACCCAAAGACGACGAGCGTTTCACGAACGGCGATCATGTCGCGCGCGTGTTCTTGCTCGGCAGCGACAAGTCGGGACGCGACCTCTTCACCCGGATTCTCTACGGGGGCCAGATTTCGCTATCGGTGGGTCTGATCGGTATCGTGATCAGCATGGGGATCGGTCTGATCATCGGCGGGATCTCAGGGTACTTCGGCGGCTGGATCGATGTTGGCCTCATGCGCTTCACCGAGCTACTGATGGCGATCCCTGGCCTCTACTTGATCCTGACTCTGCGTAACGTCTTCATCCAAGACAGCATGGACAGTCGTGAAACCTACCTGTGGATCGTCGTCATTCTGGCTCTCGCAGGTTGGGCGGCAACGGGCCGTGTGATTCGCGGCATGGTGCTGTCGCTGAAGGAACAGGAGTATGCGCTGTCAGCGCGCGCGCTCGGCGCTGGACACACACGCGTGATCCTGCGACACATCCTGCCCAACACAGCCTCGTTCGTCATCGTCACCGCCACGCTGTACGTGCCTTACTACATCCTGGGGGAGGTCGCGTTGTCGTTCCTCGGCCTCGGGATCACCGAGCCGGAAGCCTCTTGGGGACTCTTGCTCAAGGATGCACAGAGTTCTGAGATCTTGAAATACTCGCCATGGATCGTGATTCCGGGCTTGTTCATCTTCATCGCTGTGCTGGCCTACAACTTCCTCGGGGATGGGCTGCGCGACGCCGCGGATCCACGGGCGGTCCTGGGCAAGAAGGGGTAGCTCCGTGGTAACACATGGTCGCGGGCTCGCTTCGGCGCTGGGCAACGTGTCGTTACTACCCTTCGTCACGATCGTTGCGTTGGCCCTCGTTTCGTTGGCCGGTTGCTCGGTCTTTTCCGAGAAACCGTTTCCGCCGCAAGACGGCGACGTCGTACCGTTCCCACCCCGCTTCCGTGCGCAGCCCACGCGAGCGTGGCTACAGAAGTTTCACGACGTGGCGCGCACGAGGTTGCCGGATCCAGCAGCCTCACTGCTGACCGACGACCTCCGTGACGCCTCCGGCGCAGCCAAAGACGTCTACGCGCACTTCGACTTGGACCGCGCCGATCTAGGTGGTGTCTTTGGCAACTGCTCTGGGATTCAGCAAACCGCGCAATGTTCCGGGTCGCCACACGCGTCCCCCGATGGACTGTGGGACGGGTTCGAGAACGTTTGGGTCCCGGTCGGACGTGGTTTCTCCGTCTCGGGCCAGCTTGGATTCGCCACCGACGCGGCCGGTCGCCCCACACCGAGCCGCTGCATAGTGATGCTCCCCGGCTTCTTCGGTGACCACTCCGTGCGCCGGACCCGGGACATGGCCACAGCCCTGCTTGCGGCCGGTTTGCACGTGCTTGCGATCGAGATCGCCGGGCACGGGGAGACCGAGAAGCGCTTTCCAGAGATCCCGTACACATTCGGCTACTTCGAAGCGAAGGAACTACTAGACGTGTCGTCTTGGCTTCGTCGGCGCCACCCGGCTGTCACGGAAACCGGACTGATCGGTTTCTCTTGGGGTGCGAACACGGCACTGATGAGCGGCTACTACGCCTCGACCCTCGACCCCGGGGAGGGGCGGACACCGGCGCAAGAGTACACTGCCGGCGTCTTGGCGTTCTCGCCAGTCCCCGACTACGATCACTTCTTGCGCAACACCGACGGCACACACTCGATCACCGGAGACGCGGTGTTGAGCCGTCTCGAAGATGTGATCCGCATCCGGCAGGAGATGAAGCAGTACG
Source organism: Planctomycetota bacterium (assembly GCA_039028735.1). Taxonomy (GTDB): domain Bacteria; phylum Planctomycetota; class UBA8108; order UBA1146; family JAJFFE01; genus JBCCHQ01. Next base: position 86,093 of record JBCCHQ010000002.1, read on the forward strand.
ACGACCGCAGCGGTAACTTCGAGGCCTTGGCACGAGCCGAGTTCAGTCGCGTCGCTCCAATCACAGCCGAATTCGAAGCCGCTGCCCGCGACTTCCTGCAGCTGCTCCCCGCACCTGGCGACCGCGGACGTCTGGCTGCGTTCGATCGCCCCTTCGTCGTCGTTCAAGGCGCCAACGACCCACTGCGCTCGGCCCAAGATGTCGCCGCGCTCGTCGCTCCCGCCAACAATCCGAACGTTGGTGCCGTCATCCTTCCCGGCGGCGGTCACGTCGGGTTTGCGGCCTACTCACGCAGCTACTTCTACAGCGTGATCGTCCGCTTCTTCGACCCGGCGACAGCTCCGATCGCAGTCGGTGCACCGGCTGCAGAGTAAGCCCTGCCACCGCAGCAAGTCTGCTATGATCTGGCGTACCACCGGACACAGAGAGACGTCGATGTCACCCCCAGAAACGCCCGACCCGCACCCAGCCGCCGCGCCTGCACACGTGACAACTCACGCAGCAACGTTCCACGCACCGGTGCAGTACCATATTCAGACACCGAGTGAGCAAACAGACACCAGGGGCCTCCCGCTGGTCGTTGCACTGCACGGCATGGGAATGTCGGGGCAGAGTTTCCTGCGCGTGCTCCGCCACCTCGGACAACAGTGCGTCATCTTGGCCCCGAACGGTCCGTACCCGTTCGAGAAGCGCGCTGGAAGCACGATTCAGATAGGCTATGGCTGGTACATCTACCGCGGTGATCAAGTCGAGTTCCGCGAGCACCTCGAACGCAGTGAAGCGTTCCTGAACGAACTCGTGACCCGAGTGGCGAACGAACTCGGCACCGACAACTCGCGCACGACGTTGTTGGGATTCAGCCAGGGGGGTTATCTTGCGGGGTTCGCGGCGCTCCGGAATCCCGACCGGTACCCGGGGCTCGTCATCGCCTCGTCGCGCCTGAAGCACGAATTCCTCACCACAGAACTCGCGACCCGCAGGCTGCCACGGACGTTGTTTCTCCACTCCGCCGCTGACCAAGCAACGCCACTAGAGCGGATGCGCGACGGACTGGAGCAACTCGTGGCACACGGTGGCGTCGCGGAGTTGTACGAGCACGATGCTGGGCACCGCTTGCCTCCGGACGCATTGCAACACATGGCGGCGTGGCAACAACGACAAGAACTCGGCCCACGAGAAGGACAAGCATGATTGCGCGACCTGAAGGCGCCCGACCCGATGACGATCTGGCCGCACGCCGTGAGGAGATCTGGACCGCCCTCGAAGAGTCAGAGCTCGCCGCTGCTCACGAGATGGCACAGCGACTCAACCCGCCGGCAGACGACTATGAAGGGCAACTGCTCGTTGCAATCGTGCATCAAGAAACAGGGCACCCGAAAGAGGCCTACGAGATCCTTGGCAAGTTGGCGGCCGCGCCCCTCGATGGCGACATGGAGTTCACGCGGCGAGCCCATCTCGCAGAGTGCGCGTACGCGCTGGGCCAGCCACAGGAGGCGCTGGACCTGTTCTACACGCTGGAGCCAGACCAGAAGGAAGAGCGCGCGCAGCTGCTGTGGGCACGCGGACTCTGTTACGACCATCTCGGCCGGACGAAGCGCGCTGATCGCTGCTTCGCCGAAGCACAGGAGCTCGTGCCAGAGTACTTTCGTGCCCCGATCTCGATCACGCCCGAGGAAACCGAAGCGTTGGTCACGGCGATTGCCGAACAGATGCCGGCGCAGCTGCGGCAGACGTTTGAGGAGGTTCCAATCGTGATTCAAGACCTCCCGTCACTCGAGACGATTGTCGCAAGCGGTGGCGAGGTGCACCCCGATACGCTGGGCCTGTATACGGGCGCACACCTACAGGAGCGTTCCCATCTCGATCCCGGAGGCTTGCCGCCGACGATCTACATCTTTCGCCGCAACTTGGAACGCATCTCCGAGGATCGGGAAGCTCTGGAAGAACAGATTCGCATCACGCTGCTCCACGAATTGGGGCACCATTTGGGTTTCGAAGAGGATGATCTCGACGAGTACGGGCTGGCCTAGTCTTGTTGGCCCAGTCTTGTTGGCGAGAAATTACGGTCGAAGAACACAAGAACACCGCAGGAGGGGGCTTCGCAACCGACCGCGACGGGCGTCTGCGGCCGACAAGCTACCAGCGCTTGGTCGCCCCCTCCCCCGGTGCTCTTGTTCGAACTCCTGCCGCTAGAAGGCTGGGCAGCCGCTATAGACGCGGCACCCCAGGTTCTCGCGTGGCGTAGGATCGTGCCCACAGTCTGGGAACGGTTGAGCCAGCGGCAGACCCCCTCCAAAGAGGTAATTCAGCACACGAATCGGATCGGAGATGTCGAGGCAACCGTCGTCGTTGACGTCGCAAGCGTCGCGACACGTCGCCGTGCAAGTGCCCGGCGCCTGGAAGACGATACAGAGGATGTTGATGATGTCGCCGATATCGATGCAATTGTCGGTATTGCAGTCACCCCGGATAAAGTCGATCGGGAGACAGTTGCAGGTCGTCGGCGTGGCACAGCCCAGTGCATCGGGCGTTGGATCGAGGCCACACGAATGCGCACTCGGCGCCGGTAGCGCGGTCCAACTAAACAGCGCTGCGCCGAGCAACGTCGTATCTTGCAGCGTGATGAAGCCATCGTCATTGACGTCGGCTGCATCGGCGCAAACGGGAACTGCACCCAAGAAGAGAATTGCGTTCAAAGCCACCATGTCGAGCGGGTCCATCGCGCCATCGCCATCGACGTCGCCACGGATGAAGTTGGCTCCTACCGGACAGACGTAGCAACCGCAGTCCAGGTTGTCGGGCGTGACATCGATCCCACATTCGGGGTTCGGATATGGAATCGGGCCTCCCCCTTGAATCAGGAGTACGTCCGAGACATCGATCTGACCGTCATCATTGGCATCGGCGGCATCCATACAGGCGGGCGCAGGACCCGCCGCGAACAGGAACGCGTTGATGAATGCGGCGTCCATCGGGCCGACGATGCCGTCACTATCGGCGTCACCGCGTAGGAACGCGCACGTGAACGTGCCACAGCCGACCAGGTCGGGAGTTGGGTCGGGGCCGCAGACACAGGGACCCGGTGCTGGCGGCGGTGCACCGTTGTTGACCAAGAAGCTCAGCAGGTATACGACGTCGCTGATCATCACCTGACCGTCGTCGTTGACATCGGCGGCATCGAGGCACGGCAGCTGTGGGGGTGGTGCCGTGAACAGATAGGCGTTCAGCCACGCTTCATCGTCCATGTCGACGCGCCCATCGGCGTTGACATCACCGCGCCGGAAGCACTGCGCCGAAGCGTCGGTGCAAACCCCAAGCCCAATCACGATAAGAAGATACCGAACCAACACGGCGACCTCCTGCTACGATAAGAGTCTGTGCCCGTCGACGTGGCCATGCGAAATGACCAAACGTTATGTTGTTGCGTTAAGTCAACCCAGTGATCAGATCATGCCACACTTCGAGACAGTTGCAAGGGGAAGTCTGGATGAAAAACAGGAGGGCGACCGCTCGGGTCGACCTCCTGTGTCTGCCGCGGCGCGCGAGCCCGCTCGACTTCGTGGGCCTAGGCGCCGGCGCTGCTCTTTTGCAGCACTTCCTTGAGCTTGCCAGCCGGGGCCGTGTCTTCCCAAGTGAAGTTCGCCTCCTCGCGGCCGAAGTGACCGTGGCGCGCGGTCTCTTTGTAGATCGGGCGCTTCAACTTGAGGTAGTCGACGAGGTCGCCCGGCTTCAGCGGGAAGACCTGGCGCACGGCGTTCTCAATGTCTTGATCGGGCACGGTCCCGGTTCCGTCGGTATCGACCAGCACCGAGGTCGGCTCGGCGACGCCAATCGCATACGACAGCTGCACTTCGCAGCGCTTCGCCAGACCAGCGGCAACGATGTTCTTGGCGACGTGGCGCGCCATGTAGCACGCGGAGCGGTCGACCTTCGACGGATCCTTGCCGCTGAACGCACCACCACCGTGACGGCCACGGCCGCCGTACGTGTCGACGATGATCTTGCGACCCGTCAGGCCGCAGTCCCCGTGCGGCCCGCCGAGCACAAAGCGGCCCGTCGGGTTGATCAAAAAGCGGGTATCGCTGTCCATCAGGTCCGCCGGGCAGATCTTGCGGATCAGCTTCTCTTCGATCTCTTTGTGGATCTGCTCTTGGGTGACGTCGTCATCGTGCTGCGTCGAAATCACAACGGTGTCGATCCGGGTCGGAACGTCACCGTCGTACTCAACGGTCACCTGGGACTTGGCATCGGGGCGGAGGAACTTGATCTCACCACTCTCACGCAGGCGCGCATGCTCGGCGATCAGCTGGTGCGACAACGCAATCGGGAGCGGCATTAGCTCCGGCGTCTCGTCACAAGCAAAGCCAAACATCAGCCCTTGGTCGCCAGCGCCCTGCTCCTTGTCGGCTCCTTCGTCGACACCCATTGCAATGTCTGGAGACTGCGCGTCGAGCGAAATCAGGATCCCGCAAGACTTGCCGTCGATGCCGTAGGCCCCGTCGGTGTAACCGATCCCGCACAGCGTCTCGCGAACAATCGCGGCGATGTCGATCTTCGACTTGCTGGTCACCTCACCCGCGACCACAACGAGACCCGTCGTCACCATCGTCTCGCAAGCGACACGGCTGTCAGGATCCCCGGCCAGGTACGCATCGAGAATCGCGTCGGAGACTTGGTCTGCCACCTTGTCGGGGTGACCCATTGAGACCGACTCCGAGGTGAACTGTATTTTCCTCGACACCAAAACGTCCTTTCTCCTGAGGGCGCTTGCGAAAGGCCCTGCATCTCTGTAGTCGCGTCGTTGTTCGTTACGTTGAAGTGCGGGAATTCTTCCGTCCGAAACAGCGCACAGAAGCCTTCACCCCCCGCCAATGGGCGCGGATCTTACCACACCGGCGACGGCGGAGAAAACCCACCCGCCCAAGACCTGGTCACTGTGCCATCGGCAGGAAAGCCGCCATTTCCTTGGCCGTGCGCCGGGCGACCCCACGGTGGGCTTCCAGTAGCTGCGTCCCCCGCTCGGCATGCGCTCGACGGGCGCCCGGGTCTCCGAGCCACGCCCCGACCGTGGCCGCCAGCTGCTCACTATCGGCCACCTCGACGGTAGCCCCGCCGGGGGTCAGCAACCCGACGACCTCCTTGAAATTGCTGGTGAACGGCCCGTGCGTGGCTGGCGTCCCAGCCAGCACTGGCTCGAGTACGTTGTGCCCCCCCCGGGGAATCAAGCTGCCGCCGACGAAAGCCACGTCGGCACAGGCATAGAGCTGGGCCAGCCGCCCGACTTCGTCGACGATCAGCACGTCCGCGGTCGCGGCCGGGCCCGCACTCCAACGTGCCACGGAGAAGCCCCGAGCCACCACCGAGGTCTCGATCTCACCCCCTCGTTCCACGTGCCGCGGCGCCAAGATCAGTGTCAGATCCGGGTACACAGCGCGCAGCCTCTCGTGCGCATCGAGCACGATTGCTTCTTCACCTGGGTGGGTACACCCGGCAATCCAGCGCAGTCCGCCGCGGGCGTATGCGTGGTCGATCTCGAAGCGCTCCCGCACAGCACCGGGGTCGGCGATCGGAGCTCGATCGAACTTCAGGTTTCCGGTCACGGTGACCGCCTCGGCGGCGACGCCGAGCGCTTGCAGACGATCTCCGTACTCACTGTTTTGCACGAGGTAGCGATCGACGCGCCGGGCAAACGGCCGCAGCAACAACGCGACTTTCTTCATGCGGGAGAATCCCGAAGCCGAGATCCGCCCGTTCGCAACGACGACCGGCACGCGCCGAGCGCGGCAGTTCAGGATCAGGTTCGGCCACAGCTCCAACTCGACCAAGACCAGCAGCGTCGGTCGGACGCGGCGCAGCGTGCGGCGCACACAAACCCCAAAGTCGAGTGGGAACAGAAACACCGCCCGCCCCTCGCCCTTTTCCACGGCGACGCGATGGGCAGTCGTCGTCGTCGTGGAGATCACGACCTCCAGATCGGGTCTCTCGGCCTCCAGCATCTTGATCAGCGGCAGCGCCGCTTCCACTTCACCAACACTGACGGCATGGAACCAGACGCGAGGGCGTGTCGGCGGCGCAATCGGGACACTGCCCAGACGCTCAGCGAGAGAGCCAACGCCACGGCCGCGCACGACGATGAGGAACAGGAGCCACGGCACCAACAGTAGAAAAACAAGCAGGTAGACGAGATCGAGGAGCAGGCTCGCGATGATCAGCGGCAGCGCGCGCACTGTGGACTACTGCCCGCGACCGCAGCATTTCTTGTACTTCTTGCCACTTCCACAAGTACAAGGATCGTTGCGCCCCACTTTGTCTTCGACGTTGCGAATCGGCTCCGCAACCTGCGTCCCCTTGTTCTGCGAACCTTCGATCCCCTGCTGCATTCGTTGGCTGTGCTGATTGAACTGCGACTCGAGCTGTTCGGTGTTCATCGACGAACGCTGCCAGTTCGACTCGAGGTTGCGCTCGGCTTCGTCCGCGTCGATCCGCATCTCGACTCGCGGAATGATTGCAGTCGTGTCTTCCTTCAGGCCTGCCATCATCATCTGGAACATGGCATAGCCTTCGCGCTTGTACTCGATCTTCGGGTCGACCTGCGCGTAGCTCCGCAATCCAATGCCAGCGCGTAGCTGGTCCATGGCGTGCAGGTGGTCCTTCCACTTGTCGTCGACCCCCTGCAAGAGGATGTAGTGCAGGACTCGCTCGAAGTCGGGACCGGCCTTTTGGTACTTCTCATCGATACGCTGGCCGTAGAGTTCGACCGCACGATCAACCAGGGCCCCCGCCATCTTGCGCGTGCCGACCGCCCAATCGCCCGTGCCTAGATCGAAGCCGTAGCGGTCGCGCAGCCACCCAGCAACGGCATCGGGAGCTTGATCCGCACGGTCGGGATCGTCGGGGATCAGACCGGCAACGGTGTTCTCGGCAACCTCTCCGAAGAACTCCAGAACAAGTCCCTTGAGGTCCTCGACGTGCAAGATGCGATTGCGCAAGTCGTAGATCATCTTGCGCTGCTGGTCCATGACCTCGTCATACTCGAGGAGGTTCTTTCGAATGTCGAAGTTGCGCGCTTCGACTTTCTTCTGGGCTCGTTCGATCGCGCGGCTGACCATGGGGTGAGAGATCTCGACCCCTTCGGTCATCCCAAAGCGCTTCAAGATCGACGACACGCGTTCGGTCGCAAACAGTCGCATCAGGTCATCTTCGAGGCACAGAAAGAACTCCGTCGTTCCGGGGTCCCCCTGACGACCGCAGCGACCTCTTAGCTGATTGTCGATCCGACGCGACTCGTGCCGTTCGGTGCCCAGTACGTAGAGGCCGCCGAGTTCCTTGACGCCATCGCCAAGCACGATATCGGTACCACGACCGGCCATGTTGGTGGCGATCGTCACGGCGCCATGCTGCCCCGCTTGGCTGATGATCTCCGCTTCCTGCTCGTGGTACTTGGCGTTTAGAACGCTATGCGGCACGCCGCGGCGCTTGAGCATCTCAGACAGCAACTCGGAGTTCTCGATCGAAATCGTACCGACGAGTGCCGGGCGTCCCTCCTTGTGCACCTCCATGACCCGCTCGCAGATCGCCTTCCACTTCTCGGGGCGAGTGCGATACACGACATCGGAGCAGTCCTGACGCACGAGCTCGCGATTGGTCGGGATCGCGACGACGTCGAGCTTGTAGATCGTATCGAACTCGACCGCTTCGGTCATTGCGGTTCCAGTCATTCCGCCGAGGCCATCATAGAGACGGAAGAAGTTCTGGAACGTAATCGACGCGAGGGTTTGGCTCTCCTCGCGGATGCGAATCCCCTCCTTGGCCTCGACGGCCTGGTGCAGTCCGTCCCCCCAACGACGTCCCTCCATCAAACGACCGGTGAATTCGTCGACGATCACGACCCCTGTATCGTTGACGACGTAGTCGACATCCCGGCTGTAGACGTGGTGGGCTCGCAAGGCCTGCTCGATCATGTGCGGCCATTGCATGTTCGCTGGAGAATAGAATGAATCGACACCCGCGAGCTGTTCGCCGCGCTCGATCCCCTCTTCCGTCAGCACACAGCCTTGCTCTTTCTCTTTCACTTCGAAGTGTCGGTCGCGCTCGAGCTTGCGGGCAACCTTGTCGGCCTCGAAGTACTTGCCCGTCGACTCCTCTGATGGCCCCGAAATGATCAACGGCGTCCGTGCCTCATCGACGAGGATCGAGTCGACCTCATCGACGATGGCAAAGTGGCGATGGCGCTGACACTGATCCTGCGGATGGATCTTCATGTTGTCGCGCAGGTAGTCGAAGCCGAACTCGTTGTTGGTACCGTACGTAATGTCGCAGTTGTATTCGGTGATACGCTCTTGCGAATCCATGTTCGATTGGATTGCGCCCACCGACATCCCCAGCCCCTCGTAGACGGGTGTCATCCACTCAGCGTCGCGACGCGCGAGGTAGTCGTTGACGGTGACGACGTGCACGCCTTTTGCAGGAAGGGCATTGAGGTAGGCTGGCAACGTAGCAACGAGGGTTTTTCCTTCCCCGGTCACCATCTCGGCGATCCCGCCGCGGTGAAGTACGACCCCCCCCATCATCTGCACATCGAAGTGACGCATCGCGACACCGGTCGCTGTCTTGAGATGGCGCCGAGAAGACTCCCGCACACAGGCGAAGGCTTCGGGCAATAGGTTGTCGAGCGCTTCGCCGTTGTCGAGACGCTGCCGAAACTCGCCGGTCTTGCCACGCAGCTGTTCGTCACTCAAGCCTTGCAGTGCGTCTTCGTGAGATGCGATCTCCGCCACCACCGGATGCAGCGCCTTGACGACGCGCTCGTTGCGGGAGCCGAAGACCTTCACGAGAAGCTTGCTGATGAAACTCATGGGTGTCTCTTCCGTAGTGCTACGTGGTCCTTTGCCAACCGCGTAAGGTAACCGCCGCGGCAGGGGTGCGCTACCCTACACAATTGCCCCGAGGCGTCGATCTTCAGCTTCTGAACGTCCCGACGAGATCCGTCAGACGCTCGATCCCTTCTGCCGCCAAGAGCTCGCGCATCGAATCGAGCCACCGCAGCAGGCAGTCTGGTTCCCTATAGAGGTGCGTCCCTACCTGTACGAACGACGCGCCGGCGACCAAAAACTCGAGCACATGCTCAGGTGTCGTGATCCCGCCGATGCCGCAAACAGGGATCTGCACGGCCTGGCTCGCCTCCCAGACCATGCGCAGCGCGACAGGTCGAATCGCCGGCCCCGACAAGCCAGCGGTGGGGGCCGACAGCCGCGACGTCCGCGAGCGCCAATCGATCGCCATGCCTCGCAGCGTGTTGATCAGTGAGATCGCAGTCGCCCCGCCCCTCTCGGCAGCCACGGCTTGCTCGGCGATATCCGTGACGTTGGGAGTCAGCTTAGCGAGCAGCGGCAGCGGCGTCACCGCCCGCACGGAAGCCACCATCGTCTCGGTCGCGGCTGGTTCGAGACCAAACCGCAGGCCTCCCGGTACGTTCGGGCACGAGATGTTGAGCTCGAGGGCGGCAACTTCCGGTCGTTCCGACAGGCGCCTGGCCAGTTCGACGTAGTCGTCGACATTGTTGCCGACCACATTGACGACGACAGGAGCGCCGTAGCCAGCCAAGCGCTGGAGGTAGCCGTCGAGAAACCTCTCGAGACCGGGATTCTGCAGCCCGATCGTGTTCAGCATCCCGGACGGAGTTTCGAACGTGCGTGGGGGTGGATTGCCGGTCCGCGGCTCGAGCGAGATGCTCTTGCCGACGACCGCTGCGAAGATCCCCGGCGCCACGAACGGTTCAAACTCTTCGCCGTAGCCAAAGGTTCCCGAAGCCGGCAAGACCGGATGCGACAGACGGAGCCCCGAAGCATCGGCGCCTTGGGAAGCGACAGCGGGTACTTCGACAGAGAGGTCGACATCTGTGGGGGTCAGTGGCGCCAAGGCATCTACTTCCAGTCCGCGTGTTTGCTCTTGCACGTAGAATGGAACACACCCCAAGAAGCGGGGCAACAGCGCGTCGGCGTGCCAAGGTGAGTCCAGCCGCCAGTCTCAGTCTCGATCAGGAGAACGTGGACTTCGATCAGAAACAGTGTCGATCAGAAACGGGCTCGTGGGAGAAACCGCACTCCGGTAGAAATCGGATCAGCAGGCTTCTTCCTTGCGCTGACACTCGATGCAGTACGGCGTCCACGGGATCGCTTTGAGGCGCGCCTTGGCGATCGCTTCGTCACAGATCAAGCAAGTCCCAAAGGTTCCGTCGTGCAGACGACCCAGAGCATCGTCGATCTTCTGGACAACATCGCCTTCGTTCTGCAGCAGGCTAAACGTCAGGTCTTGCTCGTAGCTGTCGGAGCCCATATCGGCTTCATCGCCACCGGACGTGCCGTTTTGCCCCTGCTTCTCCTCCATCGTGCCCGTTAGGAAGTTGCGCTTCTCCATCAGGAGGGTGCTATAGGTGTCTACGTCCTTCTTTGTGAGCTTCTTCGCTGCCATTGAGTCGCTTCCTAGGTCGCTGGTCCTACCCACCGACGACCAAATCGTCGGTCGGCTAGGCCGGGCTCGGGCAATTCCACCCCCCAATGGAAAGTGCCTTATCCCTTTTCTATTCCTTGTCTTAACAGACCCGTAGCACTAGGCTACTGTGAAACGAGCCGGGGATTTTAGGGACCGAGGTATGGTAGATCAACACACTTTTCGCTCGTCTGACACTTCCGCCGAGACTCTCGAGCAGTTCATCAATTATCTCTCGGTGGAATGCGGACTTGCAAAGAACACGCTGGATGCATATCGCAGCGATCTCGTCGGATTTCGACGCTTTTGTCACCGACAACAGGTCGTCTTTCCGGGCGGCTTCACGAAACCGCTCTTCCTCGACTACCTAACTACGCGCCGCAAGGCTGGGGATTCGACCCCGACGCTGCGCCGCCGTGTCTCAGCACTCCGCACGTTCTATCGGTTCCTCGTGGACGATGGTCAAGTCGAGACCAACCCAATTCGGGATGCAATTCTGCCGAAGGCCTGGGACAAGCTCCCCAAGGCGTTGTCGAGAAATGACATACAGCGGCTCTTCGCAGCGCTGCCGAGAACCGGCAAGACCGCTCTGCGCGATCGCGCGATCCTCGAACTGCTGTACTCGTGCGGGCTGCGCGTGTCAGAGCTGTGTTCGCTAGCGCGCCGCGACTTGCGCAGCGAGGACCACTTTCTCCGCTGCCGCGGCAAGGGTGGACGGGAACGCCTGGTGCCGGTCAGCCCGGCTGCGCTGCGCGCGATCGCCGCGTACCGCGAGCACGAGTGCCCGCCACCTCGATCCGCGGCCGAGGACCTCGTGTTCCTGTCGTACCGTGGCCAGCCGCTCGGCCGGGAGACGGTGTTTCGTCTGGTGCAGCGGGTCGCACGATCTGCGGGCATCCGCAGCGAGGTATCTCCGCACACGCTGCGTCACAGCTACGCAACGCACCTACTAGAAGGGGGAGCGGGCTTGCGCGAGGTACAGGAGTTGTTGGGGCACGCGGACATCCGTACGACCGAAATCTATACGCACGTGGATCGCAAGAAGCTCAAGGAAGCGCATCAGCGGTTCCATCCCCGTGGCTAGTAGGGTCGCTTGGATCGTTGCGAGTCGTTCTTTTAGGCCTGCTCGTTCGCCGGGGCCACGGCAGGTGCCTCTTGCGGAGCGGCGATCAACTCGAGCGTCAATAGAGTGAAGCCCAGACGCACCGTGTCTCCCTTGCGCAGCGGCACTTCGGTCGCAGGTTCGCCGTTCACGACTGTGCCATTGACCGAGCTGAGATCGGCGATCGTGATGCCGAGAGGACTCCAGGTCAGCTGACTGTGACGGCGCGAGACCTTCGCATCCGACAACACGATGTCGCAGTCGAGGGCACGACCGAGCGTCGCGATTCCTTCGCCGACCATGTCGACGCGCTTACCGATGTCACGCCGATCGCCGTCCACAACGGTGATCCGCATTCCCGTAGACTCGGTCGCCACCCCCAGTCGCGGGGCTGGTGCCGGAGTCGGTGCGGACTGGGCGACCTGGGCGGCCTGGGCGGCCTGGGCGGCCTGGGCGGACTGGGCGGACTGGGCGGACTGGGCGATCGGCGGCGCCGCCGGAACGGGTGGCGGTGGCGGGGCTGGTGCCGCGGGTGTCGTTGGCAAAATGGCTGCAGCGAAGTCCATCACCGATGACGGCTCGTCGCCGACCATCGGAGTCTTTGCGGCAGCCGGCGCGGCGGCGACAGGCGGTGCAGGAGGCTGCGGCGACAACGGGGCGCCGGTTTTCTCGGGCGTCTCGACGGCCGGCACCATCTTCTTGCTAACTGGCGCCTCGAACGCGAAGTGCAGTTCGGTGTCACCGAGGAGCAGGATCTCACCCCCCTCGAGCTCGCGACGCTCGACCGGGATGTCGTTGACCTTACTCCCCTGCTCCGTGTTGAGATCGAAGAACGTCCACAAGGACTCCTTGCGGTAGATGCGTGCGTGGTTGAACGCACACGCCTCGTCATCGATTCGCACCTGACAGCCGTTGCCACGGCCGAGGTCGAACACGGTCAGATCGGACAGAACGTAGACGCGCCCTTTGTGGGCACCATTGAGGACACGTAGGTAGGCAGTGTCGTTCGCCGCCATGCTCTCGAGACTCTCGCTGATCGTTGGTGACAAGTCTGGCCTTCGCACCACAGAGAAGATCTGCGGGCAACTACGAGGGATCGGTGAGATCTCTCGCATCAAGACTATCCCACGATCGACGAGCCTTCAAACGAGCGCGGCGCGGCCCGTCACAAAGTGTGACGTCCGCGCCGGTTGGCGAGTTGGTTGTCAGTTGTTACGCGCGCACTGCTGCGACGAGGTCCCGACGGAATCGGGTGCGAAGTGGCTTACAGGTCACACGGCAGCGCGAACGGATCGGTCGGATCGATCCCCGGCACTGGATACGGCACCGGGATTACCGGCCCTGCCTGGAACAGGAACATCAGCGCGTAGACCGCGTCCGCGAGGTCTACGAGGCTATTGTCGTTCGTGTCGAGGGCGACGAGGCAAACGTCGGCCGTCCACATGCTCGCTGCAAACAGCGCAATGACCACGCCGTCTGAGATATCGACGACGCCGTCGTTGTTGGCGTCACCGCGCAGGAAGACCGGCGGTGCCAGCATCTCGATCACCCCATCTTGCTGCTCGGGGAAGATCGCGCGCTGATCGAAGACGAAGACGTTCTGCACCGGCGGCAAGCCGATGTTGTTGACGAATGCGAGGTCGACTTCCGGAACCGCAGCCGCGGCTGGCAAGATGTCGAAAACGAAGCTACCAACCGCCAGCGGTTGCCCGGTCGAGGGAATCGTCTGCTGATCGAACGGCGGCATCAGGTCGAGGATCACACCGATAATGAACTCACCGGCCGTGTTGTCGACGATCGACTCGACGTACTCGGCGCCCACCATGTCGGTGATCGTGTTCGTAACGATGAAATCCTGTAGCTGCACGAACGCAGCATCGAAAGTACCCACTGCAGAAAAGCCGTCCATGTCGGCAGCGTTGTCGACGAGGAGGTCGACCAGGTGACCTTGGTCACCGGGAGCCGCCGTCGTATCGGCGAACATGATCGTGTTGAGACTGGCGATCGTCACAAGACCGTCGGTCAACGAGGCGGGCGTCACGGCGACTCCAGCCGCAGCGGCGACGTTACTGATCGCAGGAACACCCACTCCATTTGTCAGCGTGACGGGGAGCTGCGCCCCGAGCGGCAGCGCTGCATCGACTTCGACGACAAAGTTCAGCACGCGGCTGTCGATCCCAACCTGTACGAAGCTGTCGAACGGTGCGATCGAGTCGAGAACGACCGAGGCCGTCGCGACGCCAGGCTGTCCCAGGTCGATCAGAAAGGTCTCCGGGGTCGTGTTGGCGATGACGCTGCCCAACGTGTTGACGTCGGTAACTTCGAGCCCAGCGCCATAGGTCACCGCGACGTCGAAGGCATTGAGCTGTGCGTCGGTGCTAATGCGAAAGGGCAGCAGCTCGAGGGCACCCGGATAGGTGTCAATCGCGTCCACCGAGTAGTCCACGTTTTGCGCGGCAACGGGACCGGCAAAGGAAAGAGCCGCTAGTGCGAAGACCCAACACAGGGTCGTGCGAGTGAGAGCGAGCATGGCGTTTTGTCCTCGAGAATCAGAGTGCAGCGAACCAGCACAGCGTCCTAGCAGCCTGCGGCGAAACCGACAGGCGGCCGCAGGGTTCGCAACCCGCGACTCGGTCGCTGCACGTTGAAGTGCGTTCAGTAAGCATTTTCGGCTTGGCTTCGTGTGATCCGTCGGGCACCCGCGTGGAGGCCCGCGTCCCCATGACCCAGTGGGGGACGAACCACGGCCTGAGTGGCCGTGAGGATCGTCTCGACTCGTTCCCATGGAGGACCCCACTTGCAATGAGGTCCCGCGGGATCCGACCAAGGCGAACTAGCCAGGATACCGCTACAAAGGAGGTGATTCGAGAGCGGTGCCAATTCTACCGACATCCGGCAATTGCGCTACCGCAACAGTGTAAGCGATGACTCTGCATGGAGTTGCGCGAAGACAATCGCAACGCGAGAAACGAAAGCAGCCAGCGCCCCCCCCACGTGGGTGGAAGCCGCTGGCTGGCTGCACTGCGGGCAGACCCCAGGCGTACGACGCGAACGCAAGTGGGGTACTCGTTCTCCACTGACCCGGTTGGTTGACACAACCCAAGAAAAAAACCACAGCTGGGCGCCTGGGCTCTCGCCGTCTGGGCCTCGCCATGGTTCTGGGCCCCATCGGATGATGAGGAAAGAAAAAGGGGGAAGCACAAGGTGGGACCCAACTAAAAGCCCGCCTATTTGGATCCCGTGAACTTCCCCCCCAAAGACTTCGGGGCCAGCTCTGCAAGGAAAGGACCACACCACCTCACGAAACTACAAGACACTCTATTAGTTGTAGTTACGCAAAGTAGACCGGAAAGGCCGGCAAAGCAGAGCGCTCATATTCGAGCAGTGCTTTCCGCAACGAAAGCCAGCGTGATCGCACTTAAGCTACATAAAATAAAAAGCTTACGCGCTCCATGGCGAAATCGCGAGGTCGAAAAAGAGGTGCTCGTATACGAGCACATCGAAACTCAGTGCCGCCGCGAAGCGCGCGGGAGGGCGACGCCGCACGCGGCCCCGCCGAACCAGCCAGACCCTTTTAACACACTCCCATGAAGTAACTTAGGACGCTGCAGCCGATTTCCGGCGCGATTCAGGAGAGATGTACACCGGCTGAGCGGGTGAGCGACGTTACCACACACATGCTCTAAAACGACACAATCCGCTGCCCAGAACAGCGACGATCCGCCGCGCGACTACTCGCGGGCGATCTGATACTTCTTCATCAGCCGATAGAGCCGATTGCGATCGATCTTCAGTAGCCCTGCCGCGCGGGTCTTCACACCCCGACTCGCCTGCAGCGCTCGCACCAGATGACTGCGGACCACCTGATCGTAGGTCGGAAAGACGTGGTGGTCTCCCCCTTCGCCGCTCTGCGAGATCCCTCGCAGTAGATCCTGCGGCAGATCCGCCAGATGAATCAGGCGCTCGTCGCTCCCTAACGCGAATGCGCGCTCGATGACGTTCTGCAGCTCCCGCACGTTCCCCGGCCAGCCATAACTCTGGAACGCTTCCAGGACTTTTGGCGTGATCGTCCGCGGCGCCACGTGATAGCTCTCTGCCGTGCGCTTCAAGAAGTAGTCGACGAGCAGCGGAATGTCGTCCACCCGCTCACGTAGCGGCGGCACCTGCAAGTTCACGACATTGATGCGGTAGTAGAGGTCCGCGCGGAACGCCCCGGCGGCCACGAGCTCAGCGATGGGGCGGTTCGTCGCCGTGATCACGCGTGCGCGGATCGGTACCGGACGGGTCGAACCGAGTGGCGTCACCTCTTGTTCTTGAATGGCTCGCAGCAGTTTCACCTGCAGGTCGAGGTCGAGTTCGGTGATCTCGTCGAGAAACAGCGTGCCTTGGCGGGCCGCCACGAACACACCTTCTTGGTCTGCAACCGCACCAGTGAAAGTCCCCTTCTTGTGGCCAAACAGCTGGCTCTCGAGCAAGTTGCGGGAGAAGGCACCACAGTTGACGGCAACGTACGGACACTCCACTGCCAGCTGGCGCTTGGCTGGGACGCGCTCTGCCATCGTCGCCAGACTCTGCGCGTGGATCGCACGAGCGATCAGTTCCTTGCCGGTACCCGGCTCCCCTTGAATCAGCACGCGAGAAGGCGTGTCAGCGACCCGTTGAATGACCTGGAAGACCTCCTGCATCTTAGGGTTCACGCCGATGATTTCGCCGTAGCGGCCGGCCTCCCCGACCTGCGTCGACAGTCGCGCGTTGTCGCTGAGCAGCGCTCCAACGCTCAGCCCTTTCTCGATCCGGACCATGAGCTCGGGGGGATCGACAGGCTTGCAGATATAGTCCGTCGCGCCGATCCGCATCGAATCGACGGCGTTCTCGACCGAAGCGTGCCCGGTCAAGATAATGACCGGCAGATTCGGCCACTCTGAATGCACCTTCTCGGTGAGTTCGAGACCGCCGAGCTCTGGCATCTGCACATCAGCGACCAGCAAGTCGATCGGCTCTTGCTCGAGGATTGCGAGCGCTTCTGAGCCGCTGTTGCAGGTGCGGACCTCGTAGCCAGCACCGCGCAGCTCTCCGATACAAAGATCCAACAGCCGCACTTCGTCGTCGGCGATCAAAATCGTCTTGCCGCCCGTTGCGATCATTGCACCGCACCCCTCTTCCTTGCCGCCGCCAATGCGCCGGGGCCCCGTCTCGACTGCAGATTGCGACACCAAGCCTGAGCGATCCACCGAGTCATCGAGCAACCTCCTCCGCCAACGTCAGCAGCAACTGCCAGCCATCAGGAACGGTTGTCAGCTCGAAGGAAGCGCCGCAAGCGTGCGCCATCGTTTCGAGCAGCAATAGTTCACAAGGATCCATGTCGGGAGCCGCACCCACTGCGGTCGAGGCCGTGACTTCGAGGACCGGGCGTTCCGCGGCGTTCTCGAGTCGGACCCGCAGCTGGCTCTTCGCGCACAGCGATTCGACCGCGAACATCCCGACCTGCAGCAACAGGTCGCGGGCACAGGTCGTTTCGGCAATCGCCGAGCCAGAGAGCTCGACGTCCAGGTCGATTCCTCGCGTCAGGAAGGTCTTCTGCAGCAACCTCCGTAGATCGTCCAGCAGCTGATCGAAGCTCCGCCGCTGGCGCGCCGCAGAATCGGCAACAGTGCGCATGAACGACTCCAACAGGCCATCCACACGCTGTACTTGCTCGACCAGCATCCCGATGTGCGGCTCCTCGAGCTTGGTCTGCGATTCGGGGCGCAAACAGTACTCGACCGAGCGAAACACCGTCATTGGATTGCGGATCTCGTGCAGGATCCCGGGCGTGAAGTGGCCGACCACCCGCAGTGAGTTCTGGTAACGAAACTGACTCGACTGAAACGACGCCATGTCCGCGAAGCCAACCGTGACCCCCGCACTCGCCAATCCGGGTGGCAACGCTCGCGCCAGCAGCTCGCAGTCGGCGGCTCCCGGCAGGTCTACGGTCAAGCCGGTGCATACTTCGGGGGCGTCGAGCTGCGAGGCGCTGTCGGTCTGGGCGCTTGCGAACCAACGCTCGAGCCGGGGGCGATGCGGTGCGGGGATCGCGCCGACGAGCAGTTCGGGAGAGAAGGCGCCGCCGACGAAGCACGGGGCCAACAAAGCGCGCGCTCCCGGACCGGCGTCGAACCCCGATCCCGTGGCGCTGCTCCAAACAGCCCCGACCCGGGCGTACGTTCCTTGCGTGGTGAGTGCCAAGAGCCACCTCTCCGGCTGCGTCGGCCTGCAAGGACCTCGCGCCCGCCAGTAGCGGCGCCAAGGCGTTCCCCAAGGCACTCCCTTCTTTTGGAATGCCGTGGCATGCAGCGCTGGTAACACAGCGCTGGGATCCTGCTGACCTTAACTGCATGATTATGCAGTGGCTGCGGCGGGTGCGCAATCAATAACGCTGGGAGAGAACTGAGGATAGGACAGAAGCGTCCGATAAAGTGAAGCTCGGGACAAAAAGAAACGCGGACAGCTGGGCACAATCCACACCACGCTTTTCCCCAGCTGTCCGTCGTTATTTTAGGTGGGGTGACGGCCGGTGCGTCTTCTTCGAAGTTAGCGTCTTCCGAAGCCGTCGACCCCATAGATTGTCTAGAAATCAGGCAGCCGGCCTTTTCCTCTTCCAGCACACCAAAACAACAAACCGAAATTCCGGCTGCCTGAAACTCTGATTTCTACTGAACTGGCTCGGCCCCCGGGGTGTCGGTCGGTCGCCGCGCCGCGCCATGTGTGCCGCGCATTGCTGCGCGCTGTGCATGACGTTCACTCAAGAGTTCCACGGGGCGCCGGATCTGCCCAACGTCAAAGTTTGTCACCCGCAGAGCACTGTGCGGCGATTGCCGGAACCCTCGATCTCATACCCAGCTGCACACATGAGCCGCGCCGGGAGTGCGGGGAGCGCCAGAAATTGCCACCTTTGAACGCGGCAATTTCGAAGGGCATAGCTACAATCCCGGCCTTCCGCGGGCGGGCGACGGGCCACCTCCAGCAAGGTGGCCCAGCAGCGCGCGCCCGGGAGGGAGAACGGACCAAACCACAACGCGACTGGGTCAGCCCCCCAAGGGGTGAGGAGCGGCAGATGTGCGGTTTCATCGGGATCGTCAACCGAAGTCATCACGTCGGGACGGATCTCAACGAGGCTTTGATGTGCCTGCAGCATCGCGGGCAGGACGCAGCTGGAATCACGACGTTCGACGGGCATCGATTCGCGCAGAAGAAGGGGAAGGGGCTGGTCCGCGATATATTCAATCGCAAGAACATGGCTCGCCTGGTCGGCGAAATGGGAATCGGCCACGTCCGGTACCCGACGATCGGCAGCGGCTCCCGCGATGACGCGCAACCGTTCCACATTCATTATCCGTATGGCGTCGCAATGGCCCACAACGGCAACGTAACGAACTATTCGGAACTGGCGAGCTACCTCAGTCGTGAGAAACGCGCGCACCTCAACTCGAGCTGCGACGTCGAGGTCATTCTGAACATGTTCGCCGTCGAGATCGGGCGTCTCGGCGTACCAGACCCGGCTCCAGAGCCGATCTTCACTGCGGTGCAGCGAATCTTCGAGCGCGTGAAGGGTTCCTACTCGGTCGTCGCGTTGATTGCAGACTACGGACTGCTGGCCTTCCGTGATCCCTACGGCGTCAAGCCGATGATCTACGGCACCCGCAAGGGCGCTGACGGCATGCTCGAGTACGCAGTCGCATCCGAGAATGTAGCACTCGACATCCTAGGCTTTCGTAACTGGGTCGATGTCGAACCCGGGGAAGCGATCTTGTTCCTACCGGGGCAAGAGCCGATCCGCGAACGCCTCGTCACGAAGACGCACAGCCCCTGCATCTTCGAGCACGTCTACTTTGCGCGCCCAGACTCGATCATGGACGGCATCAGCGTCTACAAGACGCGGCGACGCTTCGGTAAGCAGCTGGCGCGGCGATGGCGCGAGACCGGACTGCACGCCGATGTCGTGATCCCAGTGCCCGATTCGGCATGCACCGCGGCTTCGACGATGGCGCTCGAACTGGGAATGACCTACCGCGAAGGTCTGGTCAAGAACCGCTACATCGGCCGCACCTTCATCATGCCAGAGCAGGAATCTCGCCAGCAGAGCATCCGACGCAAGCTCAATGCGATCCCGCTCGAGTTCGAAGGCAAGGACGTGCTGCTGGTCGACGACAGCGTCGTGCGCGGCAACACCTCCAAACAGATCGTCGATCTTGCGCGACAGGCGGGCGCCAAGAAGGTCTATTTCGCGTCGTGTGCACCTCAGATCGAACACCCCTGCGTCTATGGGATCGACATGTCGACACGTCAAGAGCTCGTCGCTCGGGATCGATCGATCGAAGAGATACGCGACTACATCGGCGCCGACCACCTGATCTACCAGCGCCTGGACGATCTCGAAGAGGCCGCTCGCGAGGGAAATCCGAAGATCCAGAACTTCTGCACTGCGTGCTTCTCGGGCGACTACCCGACGCAAGACATCACGCCGGAGATGTTCACGCAGATCGAACGGGAACGACTCGGCATTCAGGCCTAGCTGGGCCCTATGCGTGAATGCGGAGCCAACCCTATGGGCAAACGCTGACGCTACAGGTCAACGCATCGGGAGTCCCGTCGATGCTGCAGTCGCCGCCAGGAAACGGCAACGGCTGCGAATTGGCACCGAACAGATGCTGCAGCAAAGTCACAGCATCCGAAATGTCGATCGCCCCGTCGTCGTTGGCATCGAGGGAATCGGCGCACGCCAAAGGGATGCTCGGCGGCACCGTCGGAAAGACGAAGTTCAACAGCGCAATCGGATCGCCGATGTCGAGGCTCTGGTCCGCGTTGACGTCACCGCGCCGAAAGAACGGCAAACACGCCTGCACCTCGGCCCGAGCGAGACTCTGCATCATCTCAGCATCCGACTGCACGAGGGTCTGCAGGTACTGAATCATCAAGATGCCGGAGAAGCGTAGATCCAAGTCGATCCACGGCGTGAAACCGAACGCCCCCGGACTCGAGACCCGAATCGTCGTACCGTCGGCGGCGACCAGATTCAGCCACACACCAATACCGTAGCGCACGCCTGCCGGTGCCGGGCTGCTGACGATCGGCACGCCGTTCGTCTGGTCGCTGGTCATCGTTTGTATCGCGGCCGAGCTGAGGACTTGCACCCCTTCGTGCCAGCCATCGCGAGCCAGCATACGCAACACCTTGCCGTAGTCGGTCAGTGACGACCGTGCACCTCCGGCGATTCGTGGGTTCAGTGTGAAGCCGAAGCCGTAGTAGTCGGTAGCTGTGAGCCCCAATGGCGTCGCGACACGTGCCGCGAAGAGCTGCGCCCAAGATTGGCCCGTAACGACCTCCGCGACGCGACCCGCAACATGCATCGACAGACCGCCATAGGCAAACTGCGTCCCTGGGGCGGCGTCTAGCGGAGTCGTAGTTCGTATCTGCTCTACAGCCTGCGCTAGGTTCAGCGTGTCGTCGCCGAGGACGGGGTGTTGCGATCCCCCCGGCAAGCCAGACGTATGCGAAAACATCTGCCGGACCGTCATCGTGCCACGCGCGCCGTTCCAGAGCGGAAGGTACGTCGCTACTGGAGCATCGAGGTCGAGCAGGCCGTCGTCGACCAACGAAAGGATCGCCACCGCAGACAACAGCTTGGTCGCGGACGCAATTGGGACGACAGTAGACGCGTCGTAGGTGCCCAGGTAATGCACCTCAGAAACAGCCAGATCCCCAGTCTCGAGCCACACAGACGCCCCATTGACGAGGAAACCATTGTCGATGAGCCCCTGGGCAACCTGTGTCACGCCAGAGAAGTCACACGGCTGACCAAAAAGCGCGGTAGCCGGCGCCCCACCCCAGTACGCAACCAGCAACGCGACGAATAGTTTGAGACGATTCATACTGGCAACCTCCTGTTGTGTGGGTCCGCGAGATCGTTCTGCTTGGCGAACTATCTCGAGAACACCGCAAGCGGGCTGCTGGTCGCGCAACTAGCTCATTTTCCTACGGGCAATGCGAGTAGCCGGTGCAGCTGAACGCCGCCCCAGCTGGATCTGGGCCACACAGCGGATAAGGCGTCGGCAACGGCTGCGACGGGGTCCCGAACAGCGCGACCAGAATGCGAATCGCGTCGGCAATGTTGAGTCCCTTGTCATCGTTTGTGTCACAGGCATCTTCGCACACCGCTACGTTCGGCGTGCCAACCGGGAACAGGATTCCCAACACGAAGACGGTATCTGCCACGTTCACCGAAGCGTCGTTGTTGCAATCTCCACGGATGAACTCGACACCGCCACAAGACATCGTCGTCACGATCGCCACGTTACTGATCACAGAACCGCAACCTGCCACAACCATGCAGTCGTAGCTGCCAGCATCGCCTGTCACCGCGCTCGCAATACTGAATGTCGGCAGCGTCGCGCCAGGGATCGGTACGCCATCCTTGCGCCACTCGTAAGTGACGGCACCGTTGCCGGTCGCAGCGACCGTCAGGGAGATCGGCGCGCCCGTACAGAACGCTCCGCCCACGGGCTGGGTCGTGATCGTGGTCGGCGGGGTGCAGGTCGTCGCAAACGACGTATTCAACGTGAAGTCACCAGGCGTGGAGCCGCCAAAGTGAGTCACTCGAATCCAACACGAGACACCGCTGTTCATCGCCAGCGTCAACGCCGAATCACGACTGGTGCCCAAGTCAGTCGCGGTACAAGCCGTCGGATCATTACCGCCGGGCCAGTCATCGTTACAGTCCAGCTGGTTGCCGCTCGTTCCCGGGCAAGCACTGTGCAAGGACAGCACTGTGTCCATGCCCGCGTCGACCCCACCGATGTCGTGGCTACCGCAGGTGTTCACGCTCAGCGTGCCGTTCGCTGGCGCCGTAAACTGATACCAAAGGTCAACGTTGCCACTCGAGCTACCGCAGGTCGCATCCCCGTCGTTTGTCGCAGCGGTCAGCGAACCTGCAAGACTTCCGGCGCCGATCAGCGTCGCGTTGCTGCAAGCGTCGTTGACGGGTCCAGAGCCGATGCAATCGATGTTTAGCTGCACGTCACCAGGGGCCGTGGTGCCGAACGTCGCAACTCGGATGAACAGCTGCTGGCCGCTGATGACGCTAACCGCGACTGCTGAGTCTCGGTTCAGGCCCGAGTTGCTCGTCGTACATGCAGCCGGATCAGAACCGCTCGGCCAGTCGTCGTTGCAGTCGAGCTGATTGCCGCTGGTTCCCGGACACGCAGTGTGCACCGAAAGCACCGTATCCATACCCTGATTCACACCACCGGTATCGTTGGTGCCACACGTGTTGATGAACGCGGTGCCAGTACACGTTGCCGTGTAGGAGAACCACACATCTGGGCTACTCTGCGAAGAACCGCACGCGGCGTCGCCGTCGTTGGTTGCTCCCAAGAGCGTGCTCAGCGTCGTCCCGTTGCTGACGATCTCTGCGCTCGTGCAGTCATCGTTGGTTGCAACGCACGAGATGTCGATGGCACCTGTGCCGGTCGCCCCTTGGTAGCCACCGATACGAATCAAGTAGGTTTGCCCCGCCACGGCAGTCAGCAGCACTTCTGACTGAGTCGAGCAGGAGTCGTCGTTGCAGGCGGTTGCGCTGGCTACCGTCGGGCACACCGCGGTCGCATAGACAGCGAGCTTGGTGTCATACGTACTGCCGCACAACGAAATGGTTAGGTCGCCGGAACAGGGCGCCAGGTAGCGAAACCAGATGTCGTTGTCTACGTGCGTGTAGCCGAAGAAGTCGCAAGTGCCTGGCTCGTCGGGCCCATCGGTCGTTGCTCCGATCGTCGTGAAGTTCGTAACGCCATCGAAGATGTCGACTGCTTCAGCGCAAACATCGGAAGGTTCGAACGTGATCTGAATCGTGCCGCTGCCGGTAGCACCCTGGTACCCTCCAACGCGTAGTAGATACGTACTGCCCGCCTGCGTGCTGAAGCTAAGTTCAGATTGCGTCGAGCACGAGTCATCGTTACAGGCAATTGGGGCGGCCGTCGGACAACCGCAACCGTCATAGACGGCAATCTTCGTGTCATAGGCACTGCCGCAAAGGCTGACAGTGACGTTACCCGAACCCGCTGCGGTGTAGCAGAACCAGACGTCGGAATCGATGTGGGTGTAGCTGAAGAAATCACAGCTGCCAGGCTCATCAGGACCATCCGTGGTCGCCCCGACGTTGCTGAACGGAGTTGCGCCGTCGGTGATCACGGTCGGCGTGAGGCAACTGTTGTTGCCTTGACCGCCACCGCCACCGCTAGAGACAACGAGGCCGTACGTAGCGCGCGTATCGCTATCGAGGAAAACACGCAAGAGCACTGTGTTGGACGCGCCACTACCGTTGACGTAACTCAGAGCCTCATCATCGCTGTTGGTCGTCGAAGAATCCAACAATGTGCCACCGCAACTGTCGAACAGCTGCACGTCAATGTCTCCCCAGGCGTCCGTGAATGTCACATCGATATCGAGAGTGCTACCGGCGGCGACCGTCAGGGTGAACCAATCTTCGTCGCCACTCTTGACTACCCACGGTCCGTGCGTGCCGTCGGCCAACGCACCCGCCGCGGCACAGCTGTCGTTCGGTTCTTGTGTGTCGTCGGTGCCGGCCATCAGTAGTGACGAGATCGCCGAGTACGACGAGGCAAAGGCGCCATAGTCATCATTGGACTCGTTGCCACATGACGACGGACCACAGCACAGCTGGCCGACCAACTGTTGCGTCGAATCCAACCAGATTCCAGATCCAGACGATCCACCTTCTGTAGGGCCATCGTACCAATCGCTGCGTACGTAGTCGGACGGACCAGAGATCTTCGTGCCGAAGCTAATGCGCTTGTAGTCGCCACTTGGATGATGGACGCCGGTCATGTTCGTACCGTTGGCAACCGGCGCCGAACTCCACCCCGACCAGTGCAGCCCCGTAGGTAGCTCGCCTTCGATCAGCAACAGAGTGAAGTCCGACGACGAGGCGGTGGCGAGCAATGTCGCATAGTCGGACTGCGGCACTGATCCCAGCGACGGTACAGAACCGTTGCACGTCGAGGTTTGGTACAGCCAATAGAACTCCGTGGTATTGGCCACTGCTTCGGTCGAGATACAGTGGTTCGCCGTCAAGAAGTACGGCGTGGAGTCGTTGTTCTGCGGGTTCAGCAGCTGCCCGGTGCAGATGAACGTGCCACCATCGACGAACTGAATGTGGGCGACCGATCGCGCAATGTTGGCCCAGGCCGGCGAACACGTCACATCATTGTGACACGGTCCCGCACCAAAGGGGGCAGCCCCAGTGATTGGCGCCTGAAGGTAGTCGCGATAGATGTGCTGGAGCGCCGTGACGACGAACGGTTCGTGCTGCACGTCGAACGCGGCGGCTTCCGGCACGAAGTACTCGAGTCGCACCCGATCGCCGGCAACGGTGCCAGTCCACAGCTCAGTTGCACCATTGGCTCGATAGACACGGGCAGTCGCCGGTGTGGTCGGATCGTAGACAAACAACGCCGCAGCAGTGGGCAGATCCAGACTCTCGAGCTGGAGCCGCAAGCCGAAGGCGCCATCGGCTACGACGTCGACGGTCCAGAAGACCCCCACCCCAGGGACCGAGTACCACTTGCCGTCGACGAAACGGACGTCGATGGGCCGCGGCACCCCGACTCGCAGGACCTTGTGTGGGTCGGTTTCGGCACGCTGAGCGTCGGCGGCGAGCAACGCGGCGACATCGACTGGGCCCAGAGCAACTTCAGAGCCCGCGGCGACGGGGATACCGTACAGGACCGACGGCGGCTGCTCGGTTTGTTTGGCATTACCGGTAGTGGGACCATCGGCGCCGGGCGCCTGCGGTGCGCTTCGATTGAGCTGCGGAGCGCTCTGATTTGGTTGTTGCGACCACGCCGCCGGCACGCCTGCGAGGACAGTCAGAGCAACACAGAAGACAACGATCCAGAGGCGGGGCATGACATCTCCTTGTTGCGCGGCGGTTGCACCGCGCCAGTCAGCAAACGGGAGAGCGACCGCTGGGCAGCCTTCGTTCGTGGCGCCACGGTAACTCGATTTTCTTGCACAGGAACAAGCCCAGAACGAAGCGCGGCGAACCAAGCGCGGCGATCTTCGCAGGGCTATCCTACCGCGTAGGTGAGGTCCGGTGCAGCCGTTTCCAGCTGATGAAAGGCGTGCGCAGGGGGGATGGGCCGCCGAGACGAGAGGCAGGCACCTGGAGGAAGGCAAGAAGGGTAGGCGGGAGGCCCTGAGCAGGGCCCCCGCCGGGTTGGGTATCGGTTAGCGCCGCCACCCCCACTTGATGAACCACAACAGCCGGATCTGACGGCGGTGCGGGTCACTGCGGTAGTGGATCAGGTTCAGTGCGGCGCCGAACTCGTAGCGCTCGTGATGTTCATCATCCTCTGTCACTGTGGAGTGGCGGTCGTAGTCGACGAGCATTCCCATGACGAGTTCGAAGTCCGTGCGCTGCATTCGCTTCTCGACGTCGATGACAATCGGGATTTGGAAGTGAAAACCCTCCGACAGCGACTTCTCCGGGATCACGCTGACCACGTCGGCAGCCTCGCCGCGTCGAATCGCCAACACCGCATCACGCCCTACGTGCTCAGCGAGCATCTGGTCGAGTGCAGCCGGGCGATCCACCGGGACATCGCCGATCGCGGTCACCAAGTCGCCGCGGCGCAAGTCACTGTAGAATGCTGGCGAACCTGGCTTGATGTCCATGACGACGACACCGCTGCCGCCTCCGTCGAAGAAATGCTTGGCTGTCTCACCTGTGATCTCACCGAAGAGCGTCCCGGTATGGTGGTCCGCGAACGTGCTCAGACGTGCCCGATCGATGTCGGTCGTGCCCTCTTCCTTCTCGAGCAAAGTGACGTCGACCGTGAAACGGTCGTGGCCACGCTGCACCTGCAAACGCACCGGCTTGTCGAGCGCGTGGTACTTGATCAAGACGGGAAACTGATTCGGGTTGCTGAGCTGGCGGTCGTCCACCGACAGCAGCACGTCTCCGGAACGGATCCCCGCTTCGTACGCTGGACCTGCCTCGTCGACCTTCGTGACGCGCAGGCCGGTGAACGCTTCTTCCCCATCACGCACGAGGCCGTGACCAAGCTCCGTCACACCCACACCGAGGTGACCGACGGTGCGCACGAACGATCGATAGAGAAACAAACTGCCCGAGCTGTCGACCGAATAGGCAATGCCCGTCAAACGCTGCCCGTCCTCCTCGGTCGCCTCTGTACGGATATTCAGAGGGATCCGGCGCGAGGAACCTGTCGAAAAGGTCGCTTCTGCGAGGGTCGGCAGCAGCGCGAGTAGCGCGGCGAGCACCAGCGTGGAAGTAGAACTTCTCATCACAATGAACTCCTTTGGTACGTCGGGCGCGCGGGCACCGACACGGCGTTATCTAGCGTTAACGTTGCAAGTCTTCGCGCCAGAGGTCTTCATAGATGTCGACCCGCTGTCGCTCCAGGTCGGCGTCATCGCGGACGCGTCCGGTCCCCCGAATCCGGTCCAGGAAGCCGCGATCTTCACGCTTTGCAGCCATACGACTGCGAGCGCGCTGACCGTAGAGTTTGTCGAGCTCTGCAAGAGCCAAGCGGCTCTCTGCTGGGGCCCCAGCGCGATACAGAGTCAACAGGGTCGGAACGGCATCGGGATGCTCGAAGTTGACGAGCAGCCGTACGGCACCGTTGCGACGGAGCACACGACACGGCCCAGCCGTTGCTTCTGCATCGGCGAGCTGCGTGAGCCAGTCTTTGGTTTCGGTGTTCGTCAGGCGGTCCATACCCTCGCCAGGGGCGCCGGTGCCGTCGTGGGACGGGGCTTCGGCACCGACGTAGTCCCCTTGCGAGGCGAGTTCGGCCCGCGCCAACAGTGGCTGCAAATGTTGCCAGCCATCTTCTACGGATTGCAGTCTCTCGTCGATTGCGTTCATTCCTGCGCGCAGTTGACTGCCCAGCGTGGCGACTTGCTCCGCCCAGCCGTCCGTTGCACTACGCTGCAGCTTGGCGAGGCGATCGGTCAGCGTGTCGATCGTCGACTGGAGCATGCGCACGTCTGCTTCACGCAGCTCGCGTTCGGCGACAATCGAGTTGTTGAGCAACAGACCGCGCTCGTTCGCTGCGGCAACTAGCTCGGCAAGTTGCCGATCTTGGTCGACGACTCCGGCCGACAGTGCACGCAGCTGATCGGAGACCCCGCGCAGCTCAGCAAGGACGGAATCCTCGGCAGTCGTGTCGGTCGTTGGTTTGTCGGCTTCTTGCGGCCGCAACATCGCGCGCAGATCATCCTTCTGCTGGCGGTCCGCAGCTCGCCAACGGCTCTCTTGCCAAGCCAACAGCACGAACATGACGGCCGCGCAGATCACGAGCATCGCCGCCCACTGCCAACGGCCGGTAGCAACTCGCGGTCGCTTCGACAGGGCTGCAGCTTCGACGACGTCTTCGGCAAAGCGACGCGGCACGGGGTGGCGCGGCAAACTGCGCAACGCGTCGACTCCTTCGTGAAAGCGACGACGGGCTGCGGCGCAGCTGTCGCAGTCACGCATGTGACTCTCGAGCCACTGTTGATGCTTGCTCTCGAGCTCCCCTTCGATTTCCAGGGAGAAGAGCTTCTTGGCTTGTTCGCAACTCATGGGCGTTCTCCGTCTGCCTCATGACGCGCGAACAGTTCTGCAAACTGTCGGCGCGCGCGATGGAGGCGGCTCTTCACTGTGCCAAGTTCACAATTCAAGACATCGGCGAGCTCATCGTAAGAGAGCCCTTCGAAATCGCGCAAAAGGAGCAGCGTGCGCGGGTCGTCGGGCAGTTCGCCGAGCACTTCCCACACTTGCGCTCGCAATTCCTCTCGCTGCAGCGCGTCCGCGGGAGTTGGAAGTGGCGACCGGCTACGCGCGTCGTCGAGGCCTCCCATCAACCCCCCCTCGGGGCGATGGATCGACAGGATCCGATGCTTGCGAGTCCGCAGATGATCGCGCGCCAGGTTCACGGCCACAGCCAGGATCCACGAGCGCGCGTTCCCCTCGGGGCGAAACGTCGTTGCGCGCTGCAAAATCCGCAGGAACGCTTCCTGAGCAACGTCGAGTGCCAGATCCCAATCGCGTACGAAGCGATAGATCAGGTTCACGACACGATCCTGATAGCGGGCGACGATCTCGGCAAACGAGCGTTCGTCGCCGTGCGCGATCGCGACGAGACAGTCCGCATCGGTGCGTCGGGCGGCAGTGGCTTCGGAACGTGCGCCATCGTGACTGCGTCTCTCAGCGAACACTGCTACGTCTCCTCGCCGACAAAGAAGTCACCCCGCCTCTTCTCCGGTCCAATGTCGTCCTCTGTCCGCTTCTACGAGTTAGCCGGCCGCAGGTTCCACAGTTGCTTCGAAAAAGACCACGGCCGGTCGTTCCGCAGCTACAAAGCTCACTAGAAACACAAGTTGCGGCAGCGCAATCAGAGCTACCTGCGCAAGCACCGACGCCACCCACCGTTACCGCTGCCGACCGCATCGGCCACTCCATCCGGTGGCGACGAGTCGGCAGTACAGTACAATACCCGTCGCGCGCGGCAGTAGCGCATTGGGGGAATCCGCCTTTGCTCGAAGTGGGCTCTGGCTGGTGGAGAGCCCTGCTCGTTGCAAGTTGGGCTCACCAGTCACCAGGCCGCACCGAAGCGTGAGACGCAAACGCGTTCCGAAGGTTGAGAGCAGGCGATGCACGTCCCAGCAGCACCATTCGAAGCGATTCTCTGGCCTACGTTCGTGATGTTCCTGAATGGAGCATTCGTGACGTTGGGATTTGTCTGCTTTGAGACGCTGCGACGCGACACCTTGCTGAAGACAGTGTCCGTTCTCTACCTGCTGCTGTGCCTCGGTGTCTACGTGCAGCAGTTGCCGATGAGCCCCACCGATGCCGCCGTGTCGTATTGGGGATTCATGGCTGCATCATCGAGCTCACTCCCCGTCTTTGTGTATGCCGCGCTGTCGTTCGTCCTCGGGGTCATGGCGTACTTCGGTCGCCCGCGCAGTCGCGAACACCGGCAGCTCATCAAATGGCAACAGCGCCTGCGACGTGCTCTCCGCCGGGGCGACCTGCGCTTGCTCGAAGAAAAGCTGCAGGAAGTGCGTGAGCATCCGACGCACCCAACGTTGCGCAGTCAGTTGATCGACCTCTACCTCGGCCTAGGCGAAACCGAGAACGCGCTCTATCACGCCTACGCCCTCGTCGAGATGCTCCCCCGCGGCCACGCACACGGCTTCGCCCTCTACCGCCTCTCCCAAATCATCGCCGAACGCCAAAAGCAACTCCCCGAAGCCCAACCCTACCTCCGCCGCATCATCCGCCTCTACCCCCGCTCCTTCTTCGCGAGCTACGCCCGCCGCCTCGTCAACCAATACGAAGCCTACGCCAACCGCTAACCCCCTACCCTCCACAATGAACCGCTCGCATCGGCTCGGCGGCGCTTGCTAGGGACGCTACGCCATATCAGCGCTACAGCGGTCCGGACGTACTAACGACGTTCGTCTCCAACCAAACTTCCCTGGGTGGGGAGTTGGGTGCCGATTTGGTTTGTTTGTTGGTAGCGGAGGACGCGGGCGGTGGCTTCCTTGAGGAGTTGGCGGGTTGCGGGGGTGACTGCGAGGGGGTTTGTGGCCGGGCCGGGTGGAGTGGCGATGATGGCGTCGCTGATGAGATAGGTGTCGTAGCCTTTGGACTCCATGACCTGCATGCCAAACGATGGGCCGTTGATGATACCGGTGCCGCTGTTGCCTACATAGATCAGCTTCTTGATGTTGCGCGCGCGTAGGATGCCGTGCACACGCTCGTGATCGCGACGCCAACCGACACGAAGCTCACCGACCTGTGGGGCCGCCCTGGGATGCATGGCGTATCGCCCCCCTCCTTGCCAGGCGTGAATGATCAACAGCTGCTCTTGCCGAGCGAGGTCGATGACCGGCACTACGCGCTCCTCGACGTGCCGCTCGTAGACGGCTTCACCCCACTCAAACTGCGGCTGCGTCGGCAGGGCGCGGCGGACATCGGTGACGATCAAGGCGGTGTCTGCAGAACCGAACGAAGCCGCGCCCACGGCAAACGCTGTCTTGTCCGATGAACGCTTCTCGGCGAGATAACGATCCTCATAGTGATCCAGCAAGTCCATCGAGATCACCATCGTTCGTTCGAGTCGTTGCATCGCCGTGCGCAAACCGCGATGAGAGTCGCCACGCACGACGACGCGACTTCTGTCGGGGTCTTCCCGAGTCACCGTTCCGTCCGACCCGAAGTCGTAGCGCAACGCCACGTATTCGACCGAGAACAGCGCTTCGTAGTCGCGAATCAAGTCGCGCAGAATGTGGTAGGTCTCCCGCATCACGAGATACTTCTCGCGCGCGTTGACGGAATCTGGCGTCGGCGCACGACGCTCCCGCCACTGCTCGCCCCCCCAGAGCCCCAGCAGAATCAAGACACAGCCCACCGCAGCTCTTCTGGCCCAGCGCAACAAACTCACCTCCCTGCATTTCGTACTCTCGGCGATCACCACTGAGTGTCAAGAAGAGACGTTCTCTCTTTTCTCGTGAGCTGCACGAGTTTCCTGGTAGGTTGCGCGCTCGGCGCGCCGAGGCCGCGGCGCCAAGCCGCTGCGCTGGAACGGGGAACGAAGCTGGGGGACTCGATGGGAATTGTGCTCGCGCTGGCGACCCTGCTCTTTCATGCGCCGCTGTGGCTCGCTGCGCGGCGCTTCGTCCACGGAGTCTTACGCCCCGAGACAACCGGCACCGCCCTGCGCGACACGTTCTTGACGTTCTGCGTCCTGTGGCACCTCGAAACACTACTCCTCGGCGCCCTCGGCCTGCTCAATCCGATCGTTGCGTTCTTGCTGCACGGACTCGTGTATCTGGCCATTAGAAGTCGCGTCGCGGCGCCTGCACTCGACACCACCCCTCCTCATCGCTGGGACAGTGTTGCGACCGGTGGCTGGGTTGCGGTGGCAGTGGGACTTGCGATCTACCGCGTCTTGGCGCTGCCAGACCCCTACGATTCCATGACATACCACCTGATGCTGCCTGTCCATTGGCTGCAAACGGGCACCCTCGCGCTGTATGCCACGACGTTCGGCGACATCGCACCGACCTACACGCCTGCGGCAGTCGAAGGCTTCTTCCTCGCGTTGATGCTCCCGACCGGCTCCGACCTGTTAGCACGCGTCGGACAGCTACCCTTCTTGCTCGCCGGAGGCCATGCTGTCGCCTCACTCGTCCGCGTAGTCGGCACCGACCGCACACCCGCATGGGCCCCAGCGCTGGCTGCAACGATCTTCTTGATGTTCAGCGAGCAGCTCCGACAAGGCACTGGGTCGATGGTCGATGTTGGAACCAGCACCTATTTTCTCACCGCTCTCGTTGTCCTGCTGACCTGGCGCCAACACCCCGACCGCCGCGGCCTCCTGTTGTTTGGCGGCGCCCTCGCCGGAATGTTCTTGGCCAGCCGCTTTCAGAGCCTGCTCTATGTGCCGCTACTACTCATGCCAGTCTTGGGCCCGTTGCTGGAGAAAGAGCGCAGGCGACTGCTCCTCGTCTTGGTGCCCCTCGGCATCGGCGCATTCCCGTTCCTACGCAACCTCCTCCTGACCGGCAACCCGGTCTACCCCGTCGAAGTGCCGCTGGCGTTCTTCGTCCTCCCCGGGCTGTTCACGAGTCAAGCGACGCACTTGAACGCGTATCACATTCCGGTGCTGGGCTTCTACGGCAGCTGCAAACTGATGTTCATGCAGAGTGGCCTCTCGATCGCAGCCGCCGCCGTGATCGCACCTTTCGTCGGCTTCAATCGCCAGCAGTTCTGGCTGACGAGCTTGGCGATCGTGATGATCCTCGGTCACATCTTCGTCGTCCCCTACAACGCAAACCTGCGCTTCTTGTTTGCGCCGTGGGGACTCCTCGTTGCCGCGCTGTGCGCCGGCGCAGGCGCCACCCTCGTCGGTCGATTTGTCGCCGTCGGGATCGGTGGTTGGTTCGTCGCGCAGTCGATCTACGTGCTGCCAAACGCCTACCGCTGGAATCCAGACGAGGGACTGGTGATGTTTCGGCTCGCGTTCGTGGCGACGTTCGTCCTCGGCGGTGCGATCGCCTGGAGTATCGCTGACTTGAAGGGACGCGGACGTGCGATTGCTGGCTTCACAATCTTGGGCCTCGTGGTGGCGAGCTTCGGTTATCTCGACAGCGCGCGTCGCGATCGATTCGAGATCGTGCACGCCCGCGACTGGGGTCGGCGTTACGCCAAGTACGCACCCGAGTGGCTACAGCTGCATGAGATCGATCGCCCGTCAAGGATCGCCTACGCGGGGCTAAACCTGCCGTATCCACTGTGCGGCCTGGATCAGCAGCATACAGTCTTCAGCGTCCCGCTCGATGGGCGCTCGCCACAACTGTTGCCGCACGAACTAGCTGCCGACTTCACTCCGTCTGACCGCACCGTCGAAGTTACCGTGGGACGCACGCATGGAGACGTCGCTCGGTGGCAGCAACAGCTCGTCGCCAGCGAGGTCGACTACTTGGCCATCTACGCGGATACGCAGTGGCAACCTGTCGAACTGCGCTGGGCCGAGCAGAACAAGGAGATGTTTCAACGTGTGTCACGCGATGGTGCTCGGCTGATTTTGTACGAAGTGAAACGCCCCTGACGAGGCGCCCGCCGCTACGAATTCGGCATGTTCACGACGTAGGCATGGCGCACGCCGTCAATCGCGTTGATTCGCTCCAGCGCGGCTGCATCCGGCGCATCGTCGAGCTGCACGACCGACAACGCTGCGCCCCCGGGCTCCGATCTGCCCAGAGTCAAGTTCGCGATGTTCAGGCCAAGCTCTCCGAAGACACTCCCGACCGTGCCCATCATTCCGGGACGATCGATGCTGTCCATGACCAACAACGGCCCCTCGAGGGCGCTGTCGATCTTGTACTCGTTGAAGCCAACCAGACGCAGCGATGAACGACCCACGACGGAACCCAACACCCGTTGCTCCCCTTCCGGGCTGCGCACGGTGATCCCGACTGATCGGATCCAGTCGCCACCATGAGCGGGGCTCCGCGTCGCCACCTCAATGCCGCGTTCCCGAGCAAAGACACGCGCGTTGACGGCGTTCACGACTGTGTCTGCACTCGCCTGCAGGAAGCCGGTCAAAGCGTTGTCGACAACCAGTCGCTCGAGAACATCCGTAGCCGATGGGTCCTGCAACTCAATCGTCACTGCCTGCGGGGATCCGCGAAGCACTTGCGCCTGCAGCATGCCCAAGCGTGTTGCCAATTCTGCGAGCGGCGCGTAACGCTCGGCTTCCTCACCAGCGAGACTTGCAGCATTGATGGCGTTGCGTACGGTACCCGCGCACAGAAAATCGCGCACTTGTTCGCCGCTCGCTGTCGCCACCTGCTCTTGCGCCTCCAGCGTGCTGGCACCGAGGTGCGGCGTCGTGATGATCTTCGGGTGGCTGCGCAACGGCGACTCGGCTGGCGGCGGTTCGGCAGCAAAGACATCCAGCGCAGCCCCGGCGATCTGCCCCTTCTCGAGGGCCTCGAGCAATGCCACCTCATCGATGACCCCACCACGACTGCAATTCACAATGCGCAGTGACGGCCGGCACTTTTGCAGGCGCTCTGCGTTGATAAAGTTGCGCGTCGCATCCGTCAGCGGTGTGTGCAAAGTGAGAAAGTCGATATCGGGAAGCGCCTCATCGATCGTCCGCAGCTGGAAACCGAGGTCGGCGGCAGCCTCCGGCGACAAGAACGGATCCACGGCGATCACGTCCATGCCGAGGCCGCGCGCCATCGTCCCCACGTGACGTCCGACTTTGCCCATGCCGACGATCGCAACCGTCTTACCCTGACACTCGATTCCAACGTAGTCCTTGCGACCCCACTCGCCCCCCATCATGCGGGCGTGGGCGAACGGAATGTTGCGCGCCAGCGACAACAGCAGCCCGACCGTGAGCTCCGCCGCAGCCCGGGAGTTCGACCCGGGCGTGTTCATGACGACGACCCCGTGCCGGGTCGCCGCGTCCTGGTCCACGTTGTCGACTCCGGCACCGGCGCGACAGACGCAACGCAGCTGCGGCGCTTGCTCGAGGAGCTCTGCAGTGACCTGGGTACCGGAGCGCACGATCCAGCCGTGAATGCTCGGCAGCAACGGCTCGATGTCGTCACGCTGCTCCACGACCTCGATCTGGCCGGTCGCCTCGAGGATCGTCTTGGCCTCTGCGGGAAGTGGGTCGGAGATGAGTACTCGGAATCGATCAGTCATGGTGTCCTCACTCGGGATGGTTGCAAGCGGGACATGATACTGGCGAGGGGGGGCAGGTCCACATCGGGCCGACTCGAACCTGGTCGAATCTAGTCGGGAGCACGTCGGGATCGGCTGGAGAGCCCGCGCGTGTGCCTACTAGGGCTGGCCTGCGCCGACTGGGTCTTCCGCCGGATCGGGGGTCGGTCCTCCGGTCGGCCGGCTGGGCGGTTCCTGTGGCGGGCCGCCGGGCCCTTCGTCGGACGCGGCACCTCGCTGCGCCTTGCGCGCGGCAGCTCGGGCTCGACGCGCGTGCTTCAGATCAGCGAACAGCTGCTGCCGAGAGTGACGGATCCAGCCCAGCAGCTTGCGGTAACAGCGCAAGCGCTCGATGAACGCCAGCGGCACGCGGTGTACGGATTTCCAGTACTCCTGCAGGTGCCGCCAGTGCGGCAGTGCGACCTTGCCGTGCAGCGACGGGGCGAACCAACCGGCGCGCTCGCGCAGATTGGTCGACCGGATCGAACGATCGCTGTGGTCGCGCGACAGAAACAACGCCTCGGGTAGCCGACGAAACTTGCCCATCAGCGCCAGCTCGGCCAACAGGTTGCGATCCGAACCGATGTACGACGCGATCGCTGGCGTGCGAGCCAACTCCTCGCGACGAATCAACCCGAAGACTTCGAAGCACCAGTGATGCAGGGCAGCCAAGCATCGAAAGCGTACCGAGGGACGCTCCGACTCCATGAAGCGCAAGTGGTCATAGTGGTCGCGGATGAAGTTGCCGTGCTCATCGATGAAGTGGCACTCAGAATGAGCGAGGACGTAGTCGGCGTTCTCCTCGAGGACGGCGACGGTTTGTTCCAGATACTCCGGCTCCAACACGTCATCGTGTGCCACCCACTTGAAGTACTCTCCCTTGGCGAGCTCGAGCGCGAGGTTGAAGTTGGGTGCCGCGCCGATGTTTTCTGGATTGCGATGGTATTGAATGCGCGAATCGATACCGGCGAAGTACTCACAGATCTCCGACGTCGAATCGGTCGACGCGTTGTCGCAGATAATCAGTTCGAAGTCCTCGAAGGTCTGCGCGAGCGCCGATCGGATCGCCTGCTCTACGAACGCCTCGCCGTTGTAGACGGGGAGACCCAAGCTGACTTTGGGGACCGTGGTCATGCGCGAAATTCCGATCGACTGATCTCAAACCCGGGGACGTGCGCAGTGGGCAACTCCCTGCACACCTGGCAGAGCCTCGGGACAAACCCTCACACTAGTATATTACCATACGTGCGAGGCTGTGGAAGTTGCGGAACGCCCAGCTGTCGCGAAGGTTGACAGGAAACGCGCAGCGCCGACGAGAACTCCTAGCGGAACCGGCTGAGTAAGGGCCGAAAAGATACTTGGCCGGGTGCGTCGTCGTTAGCGGTAGCGACCCACGCAGAGGCTGGCGTTGTGCCCGCCGAAGCCGAATGAATTCGACAGCGCGACTTCGATCTGCGCCTCGCGCGCCTCGTTCGGCACGTAATCGAGATCGCATTCTGGATCGGGGTCCTGGTAGTTGATCGTGGGTGGAATCACGCCCTGTTCGATCCCCAAACTGATTGCCGCCAGCTCGACAGCACCGGAAGCGCCCAGCAGGTGGCCGATCTGTGACTTCGTGGAGCTCATGCAGAGGTTGCTCGAGTGCGCCCCGAAGAGCGTTTTGACGGCTCGCGTTTCCATGACGTCGTTGAGCGGCGTCGACGTACCGTGAGCGTTGATGTAGTTCACGTCGCTCAGGTCGCGACCGCCGTCAGCGACGGCAAGTCGCATCGCCTCGGTCGCATGCGCACCATCCGGCGAGGGCGCTGTAATGTGGTGCGCGTCGTCGGTCATCCCGAAGCCGAGCACTTCGGCGTAGATCTTGGCACCACGCGCCTTCGCGTGCTCTTCCGTTTCGAAGACGAACACGCCGGCGCCCTCCCCCATCACGAAGCCGTCACGGCTCGCTGAGAAAGGACGCGAAGCGGTCTGCGGATCGTCATTGCGCGTCGACATCGCCTTGGCTGCGCAGAAGCCACCAACAGCCAGCGGCGTGATCGTCGATTCGGAGCCACCGGCGATCATGACGTCACAGGCACCCCGCCGGACGAGATCGAGACTGACGCCGAGAGCATGCTGCGAAGACGCACAGGCCGACGAGGTCGAGAAGTTCGGTCCCTGGAAGCCGTGGGCAATTGCAATCTGCCCCGACGCAGCGTTGACCATCATCTTCGGAATGAAGAACGGCGAGATTCGGCCAGCACCACGCTCCCGAAGCACTTCTGATTGCGCCTCGATCTCGTTGAGGCCACCGATCCCGGAGCCAATGACGACACCGATCCGGCGTGGATCTTCCTTGTCGACTGCGAGTGCCGAATCTTCGACCGCTTCGCCGGCAGCGACCAACGCCAGCTGCACGAAACGATCGAGGTGGCGCAGGGTCTTGCGATCGATCCGCTCGCTGGGATCGAAGTCTTTCACCTCAGTCGCAAACTGCGTCTTGAGGCCGCTGGCGTCAAACTGGGTGATCGGTCCAGCGCCGGAACGCCCTTCCAGAATGCCATTCCAGAAGGACGGGACGTTGTTTCCGATTGCGGAAACGACGCCGACTCCCGTGATCACTACCCTGCGCGACATGTCCTGCTCCGCTTTCCGAAACGAGGAAGGCCTTACGACCCTTTGTTCTCCTCGATGTACTTCACTGCATCCCCAACGGACTTGATGTTCTCAGCCTCTTCGTCAGGGATCGTCATCTTGAAATTGTCTTCGAGATTCATCAGCAGCTCGACCATGTCTAGGGAGTCTGCCCCCAGATCGCCGACGAACGACGTCTCCAGCTGCACCTTGTCCTGATCGACACCCAGCTTCTCGCTGACGATAGCCATCACTTGGTTGGCAAGGTCGCTCATAGTCCCCTCCCGGATCCTTCCATTCATCTTCCACTGAAGCTGCCAAGCACCGAAAGCCTCTGCGGTCAAAGTGACCTGCTCGAGGTAACCATGCTCACCATGAACACGGCCGTGGCGCCGGCAACGTACTGGCACAGTCTACGGCAGGTGCGGATTTTACGCGATGCCACCCCAGCGGAGAAACCCCAATAAAAGGGTTTGAGATCCGACCCGTCCCTTTGGAGGGGTCAGATCCTGGCGGCCGGCCGCAACTGCGGCCGGCTACATCGCCATGCCGCCGTCGACACGGAGCACCTCGCCAGTGATGTACGTCGCTCCCTCGCCGGCCAAGAACTGCGTCGCGGCTGCGATCTCATCGCCGGTCCCGAAGCGTTTCATCGGTATCTGACCCATGATTTGCTCACGCTGCTTGTCGTTGAGCGCTTGGGTCATGTCCGTGTCGATCAAACCTGGGGCGATGCAGTTGACCGTAACAGATCGTGACGCCACCTCGCGGGCCAGCGACTTCGTGAAGCCAATGATCCCGGCTTTCGACGCCGAGTAGTTGGCCTGCCCCGCGTTGCCGTTGAGCCCCACGACGCTGGTGATGTTGATGATGCGACCGGAGCGCTGCTTCAGCATCGCCCTGAGCACCGCGCGCGCGCACAGAAATGTGCCTCGCAGGTTCGTGTTCATGACTTGGTCCCACTCGTCAGCCTTCAGCATCGGCACCAGCTTGTCGCGCGTGATACCGGCGTTGTTGACCAGCACGTCGCAGCCGTCCCACTGCTCGAGGATCTGACCGAAGACCTCGTTCACGGCCGCCTCGTCCGCAACGTCCAAACCCCAAGCGCTCACGTCGCCAGGGATCGCGGCCGCTGCCTCTTTGGCCTTCTCTTCGTTGCGAGCCAAAATCGCGACGCGCGCACCGCTACTTGCGAAGGCGCGAGCCACCTGCTCGCCAATACCGCGGGAGCCTCCCGTGATGATCACTCGTTTGTTCTCGAAGCCGTCCACCGGCATCACCTCACTACTCGACACGCATTCAGGCGCCGAGGAATTCTTCCATCGACGCAGCGTCCAACACGGACCGGACAGGCATGCGTCGTTCGACTTGTTTCACAAGGCCTGCGATCACGCGGCCCGGTCCTGGCTCGACCACTGACTCCATGCCAGCGGCGACGAGCGCTTTCAGCGTCGGCGCCCACAAGACCGAAGACTCGATCTGCCGAATCAGTCCCTGACGAATCTCCTCGACATCGCTCGTCGGAGTCGCACTGACGTTCGGGTAGAACGGGATGCGCGGGGGCCGAATGGTTGCTTTCTCGAGGTATGGGCGCAGCTTCTCGGTCGCGCTCGCCATCAGGGGTGAGTGATAGGCACCGGCGACCTTCAGTGGTATCGCTCGGCGCGCGCCGCGTTCGGTCGCCAACTCGGCAGCCCGCGCGAGCGGCTCCATCGCTCCGGAGACCACGATCTGATTGTCGGCGTTGACGTTGGCAACACCGATCACTCCAGCGCTGCCGGCTTCGGACACAATGTCTTGCACGGCAGTAAGGTCTAGACCGAGGATCGAGGTCATGCCGCTCGGCTCCCGATCACAGGCCTCTTGCATGTACTCACCGCGACGCGTCACGATCTCGATCGCATCTTCGAACGCCAAAGAACCACAGAACACGAGCGCCGAATACTCCCCCAACGAGAGTCCGGCTGTACCCATCGCGGCCAGCGCATCGCTACCCCCG
Source organism: Planctomycetota bacterium (assembly GCA_039028735.1). Classification (GTDB taxonomy): domain Bacteria; phylum Planctomycetota; class UBA8108; order UBA1146; family JAJFFE01; genus JBCCHQ01. The sequence goes on from JBCCHQ010000002.1 coordinate 125,600, forward strand.
GCGGCTTCGATCGCTTTGGCAACTGCCAACGAAACCGTGAAGATCGCTGGCTGACTGACGGCCGTACTGTTGAGCGTCTCTTCTGGACCTTCCGTCGTCAGCTGCCATAGGTCAGCCCCAAGCAACTTGGAAGCGGTTGCAAACATCTCCTCGGTCTCGGGACAGCGAGAGATCAGGTCGGCGGACATGCCGACGAACTGCGCGCCCTGCCCCGGAAACAGCACGGCTTGGTTTGTCATGTGATTCTTGCCCTGTCAGCTTGTTCCAGCTCATGCCGCAGATCTGACCTTGGCAGGAGATGTGGCGGACTGCCTTGCGTCGCTACCAGCGGATGAGGTTCCAACCCCAGGTCAGGCCCGATCCAAACGCAGTCGTGAAGATGAGATCTCCCCGCTGAATACGACCCGACCGCACCGCCTCGTCGAGCGCAATCGGTAGCGAGGCAGCGGAACTGTTGCCGTAGCGGTCCAGGTTCACAACGCAACGGTCCATCGACAACCCGAGATTGTCGAACACGGCGTCCAAGATCCGGATGTTGACCTGATGCGGCACGACGAGGTCGATGTCATCGAACGAGATGCCGTTCTTCTCGACGCACGTGCGCATCATTTCGGCCATCTTCTTGACGGCGAACTTGAAGACCTCGCGGCCGTTCATCGTCAAGTAGTGCTGTTTCTCATCGACTGAGTGCTGCGTTGCCGGCCGCCGGGAACCGCCCCCTGGAAGCAGGATCAAGTCCCAGCCGTTCCCATCGCTACCGGTCCCAAAATCGAGGATCTGCGAGTTCGGGTGCAATCCAGACACCGCATCCGCGCGGGAGAGGACCGTGGCACCGGCACCGTCGGAGAACAGTACGACGGTGTTGCGATCTTCTTTGTCGAGGATGCGACTCAGAGTCTCAGCGCCAACGACAACAGCGTGCTTCCACGCTCCAGTCTGGATCATGTTGTGCGCGACCATCGTACCGTACACCCAACCCGTGCAGGCAGCAGTCATGTCGAACGCGGTCGCGTTGACCGCACCCAGGTCGCGTTGGATGTAACACGCACCGGCTGGGACGAACGTGTCCGGCGTCACAGTGCACAAGATGACCGCGTCGAGATCTTCCGGTGCGATGCCAGCGGCTTCGACCGCGTTCCGCGCTGCGGGACTGGACAGGTCGCTGTTGGCTTGGTCCTCGTTGACCCAGCGTCGTTCGCGGATGCCGGTACGCTGCGTGATCCACTCGTCGCTGG